>VAZL01000203.1 GCA_005883445.1 Alphaproteobacteria bacterium
TCTTGGAAAAACGCAGGCCGCGGCTGGTCTGGTCCGGCGCAAGCTCCTCCTCCACGCGCGGGATAACCTTGCCCTGACAGACCGGACCGCCGTCGTGCGGGCAATGATTTTCGTAGGCTACCAGGCGGTCTCCTTCTCGAAAAATTCCAAACTCGAAGGTATCGACCCGTAGCACGCGGTACCCGCCCTCCGCAAACTCGCTGAGTTCGCCCACCATGATCTCGTTCATCGCTTCACCCACGTCGTTCTTGCGCCGTCATTCGCGTTCGCCGCGGCGGTACCACATCTGAAGATCGAAGAAGTTGAGGTCGGCCGCGCGCATGATCGCGCAGATCGCGGTCACCGCCTCGGTTGCGTTCACGGGCCTGTCGCCGAACGGCGCAAGCTCCCGCTCACGGTCTTCCGATTTGGCGGCATAGAGCTTGACCGCGGCCGAGAGCACGCGCTGCAGGCTTTCGTCCGGCACGGCGTCCGGCTTGCCGTTCTTGAGCGCGTCATCCACCGCCGAGCAGAACGCCGCGCCGCGGTCGGCGCCGGCGACATCATCCGTGGCCGCGGATGAGCTCATGCCGACCTCACGAGAGCCCGACCGGCCGCGCTCATTCCGCCGGAACGGCGACCGGCGGCGCCTTCACGCCCGACTGTGCCGGCGGCACTTCGAGCTCGAACAGCCGCGCGGCGTTGAGCCCCAGGATGTTGCGCTTCGCCTCTTCCTTGAGGAACGGCAGCTTGGTGATCGAGCTGGGCGCGTCGAAATCCCAGTGCGGCCAATCCGACGCGTAGAGCAACTGGGTGTCGGCCTTGATCGCCTCGAAGGTCGCTTGCGTCAGCTTCATGTTGCTGCGCTCCAGCGGCTGGCTCGTGAAGTACATCTCTTGGATGTACTCGCTCGGCTTGCGCTTGAGCAGCGGGCATTCCGACGTGCGCATCATGTATTCGGAGTCGAGCCGCTGCATGACGAACGGAACCCAGGCAAGTCCGCTCTCAATCCAGATCACCTTGAGCTTGGGAAAGCGCTCGGGCAGGCCGTTGAGCACCCAATTGGTCATATGGACCATGTTGTAGTGCGCGAACGATAGCGAGTGCATGCCGATGAAGCGGTTGAGCTGCTGGAACGATGGATCGGCCCAGGTAAAGCCGGCGTGGAAGCCGAGCGGCTTACCCGCCTCCTGCAGCGCGGCGTAGAGCCGCATGTAGGAATTGTGCCAGACCGGCTTGTGGCGGGTGGAGGTGACGGAAAAGCCCACCACGCCCGGCGCGTCGGCGAAGCGCTCGACCGTCTCCACGCAGGCATCGGGATCGTTGAACGGCAGATAGAGCAACGCCTTCTGGCGCTTGTCCTGCGGCAGGATTTGCTCGATCAGCCAGCGATTGTAGGCGTTGCCGAGCGCCACTTCGACATCGATCTGCGGGTGCATGCCGAGCGAAAGCATCGGCGTCGGGAACACCACCATGTAATCGATGCCCATCGCATCCATGGCGCGCTGGCTGAGCTGCACCTGACGATGAAGCCCGGGCGGCGTCGGCTCGGCCAGTTTCTGCTGATGCATGATGCGGCCGGCAACGTCCTGGTAGAGCGGACCATTGGCGTTCAACAGGCCGGGCGCGGGGCCGCGGTCGCGGAACGCTTCGGCGATGTAGCGCAGCACGTCGTTGTCGATGCAGTCGGTCACTTCCGACCAGAACGCCGTTTCGTTGACGTGCGCGTCGACGTCGACGACCAGCCAATCCTTGAGCTTTTCCTTCGTCGGCGTGGCCTTGGCGAGATAGTCGCGGGTGTCGGTACGCGTGGAAAACTTCTCGAGCTCGGTGGGTCGAGGCGCGGTTTCGCGGATATTCATGTTTCCACCCTGCGTTATGAAGCGGGGATCGCTGCAGAATCCATGGTTCCAGCGGTTGCCGCTTAGTGTATTGGGCCGGCCAAGGCCGCGCAATGACCAATAGGGCGGGCAGGCTATCGAACCCACGGCAAGCATGCTTTAAACGGATCGCCGACCGCCTTGTGCCATCGCCGTCGCAATCGAGGAGCCTGCCCCATGCCTGCAAGCCGCCATGCCTCAGCGGCGGGCAAGCGCGCCGAGACGACGGCCGTCGCGATCGCGCTGACCGTCTTCATCGCCGCCGCGCAATCGGCACTGGCGCAGCAAGCGCCCGACGGGCCGCCGGCTGCGTGGCGGGTCGAGTGCTCGGGCGACGGCAAGACGCTGGACTGTCGTGCCGTCCAGCAGGTCTTCCACCGCGAGACCCGGCAATTGGTGGTATCCGTGCTGGTGCGGCCCGCGGCTGACGGCAAGAGCGCGGCGATGGTGATCACGCTCCCGCTCGGCCTTAATCTCACCGAGCCGGTTTTGGTCAAGGTCGACAATGGCGCCGCCGAACGGCAATCGATCCAGACCTGCACCAACGTCGGTTGCTTCGTCGCCATGACGCTTACGGACAAGCTCATTGCCGCCATGCGAACCGGCAGCGACCTCAAAATCACCGTGCAGGACGCCAACAAGAAACCGATCGAAATGAGCCTGCCCCTGCTCGGCTTCGGCATCGCCTTCGACAAGGCCAAATGACGCGTAACAACTGGAGGTATTCGATGCGGACGCTGCTTTTCCCCCTCGTCCTCGTTTTCGCGCTTGCAACCGGAGCGAGCGCGCAATCGTCGGGAAAATTAAGCGTCTCGGTCACCGGGGTGCGCAACGACAGCGGGTCGGTGCGCTGCGGGCTCTATTCCTCCGCCGACGGCTTCCGCGAACCGGGCCGCGAAATGCGCGGCGCGGCGGCGCCGATCAAGAACGGACAAGCGACCTGCGTGTTCAACGCTGTTCCGGCGGGGACCTATGCGGTTGCCGTCTTCCACGCCGAGCACAACGAGACGCAGATGGAGACCGGCCTGTTCGGCAAGCCAAAGCAGGGCTACGGCTTCTCGAACAATCCATCCTCGACCTTCGGGCCGCCGGGCTTCGCCAGCGCCGCCTTTGCCTATAAGGGCGGGGCGCTCAACCTTCCGGTGCAGCTGAGCTACTAGCCGCGACGCCGGACGCGAACCGGCCGTGGCAGCGGCACATGTCCGCTCTACATCCGATTGCGACCAAATTGGTTAGCCGCGGGAATTGGACCAGCGCAGCGGCTCAATGACTGCTCCTTCAGAACGCCACGGTCCCGCGCGCCCGCCAAGTCCAGATGTGGAAGTCGCTGCCGATACCACCGTATTCACCGCCAGCGCTGAGCGCGCCGTGACCGAAGGTCATGGCCACGCCTCCCGTTGCGCGCCCGGACCATCCTTGCAGGAGCGGCACGGTAGTGAGGCCGACGATCGTCGCGTCGTCCCTTGAGAAATAGTAGTCACCGTAGAGGCCCAGGTAGGGCGCAACGTTCATTGTGCTCGACCAGGCCAACGGATAACTCACCTTGACGCCGCCGCTGGCGCGGCCGGTTGCAAAATTGCGCTCAGTTTGCAGCGTGCCAAGGCTGTCGGTGTACGCGTTTTCATGCTCCCACAGCGCAAAGACTCGCGCCGACGGTTCGAGCAAGACAGCCCGCCAGCCATAGCTGCCGGTGAAGCCGCCGGTGACCAGCCAGCGATGGCCGATAAAATTGCCGGCGGCCGTGCCGGCGGCATCATTGACCAAAATATCCGACCAGGCGCCGCCGGCATCGAAGCGCAGGTTCGGGGTTAACCTCCAGCCCAGATAGGCGCCGGCGGTCCAGCCCTCGCCCTTGAGCACGCCGTTAAACGCCTGCGAGCTATAGTCGAAATGCTCGTACCCGGCGAGCACGCCGACCAGGAAATCCGGCGTGAACTTGCGCGTGAGCCCGGCGATGGCGTTGACTTGCGTACCCTTAGAATCGCTGCCGAATGTGTTGCGGTTGAAATCGGCACCACGCACGTCAATCCAAGCGAGCCAGTCGCGTGACGGAGCGGCGAGCGGCCGCGTCGTCTTGGTCACCAACCTGTCGTCGCGGGCATAGCCGAGCGCGCTAAAACCATCTTCGACATATTTGCTGCTTGCATCGGGCGAAGCGAGGAAGCGCCTGACACCGTCCTGTTCCTGCATGTACGACGTTAGCAGTTCAAGTGCCTTGAGCGGATCGACAAGGCCGGCTCCGAATTGCGGATTGATACCCCGGTATCCGAGATGCTTGGCTGTCCTAACCAGGATTGCGCGAATTTCCTCCGGCGTAAGCGATGGTTTGCGGGCGATCAGTAATGCTGCAACTCCGCTCACATTGGCAGCCGCGACCGAGGTGCCGGTTGTAAACTGCAGGGCCCCGTTCGGCGCCGGCACCAAAATATCCACGCCTGGTGCGGCTACGGTGATGTATTTCCCCTGGTTAGCGCTGTTGAACAGGCGATCGCTTTCATCGGTTGCGGTAACGGCCATAACGTTTGGATCAGCGCCCGGATAAAGTGGGGGTGATTTCGGGCCGTTATTGCCAGCGGCAGCGATCACAAGAATCCCCTTCTCGCGAGCGATCTGCAGCGCCTGGGCGAGTGCCGGATCGCGCGGCCCAGCGAAGCTCATGTTGACGATCTTGGCGCCGCGCTGGATCGCGTAATCGAGTCCCTTGATGATGTTTATCGTGCTCGATTCCGGCTGGCCGGCGCCGCCGAAGGCGCAGATCGCGATGATGTTTGCTTGCGGGGCGACGCCCACCAGCTGTCCGTGGGACGCGATCGCGCCGGCCATGCCGGTGCCGTGAGGATGTGGGGCGCTAGTATCGCAACCGGCGTCGTATCGGTCGCTGACCGTGCCGGCGAGATTGGGTTGGTTGGAGTCGATCGCCGAATCGATCACCGCAACGACGGCTTTGTCGCCCTTGGTGATCTGGTGCACCTCGGCAAACTGAAATTTGTTCACGATATATTGTGCCGGATCGCCTAGATCGGTATTGGGATTGTTGCGATCCTGTGCCAGGCGATAAGTATATTTGGGCTGCACCGCGACGGGGAGCCCAGCGGCCTCGACACGGCGGATCACCTCGCGCACGGATTGCCCATTGGCGATGCGGAAGGTGTAAACAGTGCGGCCCAGCATGCCTATGGTTTCTTGCGCCACAATGGTAAGGCCGAAACGCTGTACGATGCTGCCGATCTGCTGCGGCGTCGTGCCGGAAGCGAACTGGGCCACCAGTTCGTCCGACGAAAGCCACGTTTCGCCAATTGGCGGCATGCCCGAACCGGGCGGCAGCGGTATGACTGGCATGTCAATGAGACGCGTGCCGGGCGGCGCGCCATTCCCGCCCTGCAGCCCGTTAGCGAGGCTGCCCGCGGTCACTTGGACCGCACGCTGAGTCCCGGCGCCCGCACCAACCCGCATCCTACCCTCGGTCCTGTTGCCGCCGCTGCCGGTGGGGGCGGCCGCGGGCTGGCCCAAAGCGGTCTGGAAGCTGAAGCCGGCGCCATTGGGCGTGAGAGCCTGCGGGTTCTCGCTAAAGCCGGCATCGATCGCATGGTCAATCGCGCCGACAATGGCTTGCCCCGACATCTGCGCGATCATCGGCGTGACTGAGACCTGCATCGCGCGCAACTTGATGCTGTCGGTCGGGACATTGACGGTCTGGATCAGTGCCGCTGAGGTGCTGGCGGCATTATTGGAGTCGCCGCTGTATTGTGCCGTGAGCGAATGGCTGCCCACGGCGAGCGAAGAAATTGTGAAACTGGCTATGCCGGCCGCCAGTGTTCCAGTGCCGATCTGCACGCCGCCGTCGAACAAGCTCACCGACCCGGTCGGCGAAAGCCCGGTCACCTTCACCGCGAACTTCACGGGTTGCCCAAAGCTCGACGGGTTTTGCGACGATGATAGCGAGGTCGTAGTCCCCACTAGCCCATAAGTGAACCGATCACCCGAACTGATGGCGCTGGTACCGCCCGCGGTGGTCACCGTTACATCAACGGTACCGACCCCAGTTGGTGAGGTCGCGGTGATTTGGGTTGCGCTGTCGACGGTGAAAGAGCCGGCCGCGTTGCTGCCGAACCTGACCGCAGTCGCGCCGGAAAAATTGGTGCCGGTGATGGTTACACTGCTGCCCCCCGACGACGGACCGGTATTTGGATTGATGTTGGTGACGGTCGGCGCCGGCGCAGGCGCCGGCACATAGGTGAACTGATCCGCCGTACTGGTGGCGCTGGTACCGCCCGCGGTGGTCACCGTTACATCAACGGTACCGATCCCAGCTGGTGAGGTCGCGGTGATTTGGGTTGCGCTGTTGACGGTGAAAGACCCGGCCGCGTTGTTGCCGAACCTGACCGCAGCCGCGCCGGAAAAATTGGTGCCGGTGATGGTTACACTGCTGCCCCCCGACGTCGGACCGGTATTTGGATTGATGTTGGTGACGGTCGGCGCCAGCGCAGGCGCCGGCACATAGGTGAACTGATCCGCCGTACTAGTGGCGCTAGTACCGCCGGGGGTGGTCACCGTTACATCAACGGTACCGATGCCAGCTGGTGAGGTGCCGAACCTGACCGCAGTCGCGCCGGAAAAATTGGTGCCGGTGATGGTTACACTGGTGCCCCCCTGCATCGGACCGGTATTTGGATTGACGCTGGCGACGGTCGGCGGGCCAAACTGCGCCTGAGCTTCGCCTTCGAGGCCGACTGCACATAGGAGAACAGCAAAAACGGCACCGGCTAACGGCAAACAGGCGCGCCGTTGCATCACCCGTTTTTGCAACGCAATCGCAAATGCCCCAAGACCCACCGCGTACCCCCTGCGCGTGCCCCGAACTCACGCCTACCCCGACGCCTCGAACAAGCTGCGAGAGTGCTCCCCTCGCCCCTCTGCCGAGTGCCTCGTCCGCTGAGGCACTGTCGTCACCCCCGAACGCCACCACACTTGCAAACCCGTGCGTTGGCAAGCGGACGCAGCGGGAAACCGTTCTGAGATATCGGCGATAATCGGGCTGAAAGCGTTTTGTTATGCAGCGTGACAATTTCGCCACGCTCGGCGCCCCTTGCGCTTGAGCCCATCTTCAACGTTTCGGTATGGCGGCGGCGGCGCCGGCGACCCGAGGACCGCGACCACGACGCCGCCCGCCCCGGCGCGGCCAATCCGGCAGCGCTAGCGGGACGCGTTTGCGGCCTTATCCGGCGCCCAGCACGAGCAGCCGGATCGCGCGCACGCCATGATTACCGCAATTGCGCGGGACTGGATCCGGCTCACTTGGGCGGGGCTGGCACCGCCGAGGAGTGATGGTCGACGATCTTCCAGTCGTTGCCGTCCTTCACATAGGTGAAGCTGTAGCGGGCCGGAATCGATTTGGTTTCCCCGTCCTTGGTATAGGAGAACGTGTAATAGCCGCTGTTGACCGCGGTGTTTCCGTAGACGCGGATCACCTGGTCACCGAACTTGACGGTGGCCTTCGGCAACGCTTGGAAGGCGCCGACGAAGTAGGCTTTCACGGCGGCAGCGTCCGACCGTATCGTCGGTGACAGCGTGCCCCACAGCACGGCGTCTTTGGCATAAAGGGGCAGCATCGGGATTGTTCTCGGCAAAGACCGTGGCCCACTTCTGCCCTGCAGCCGCGACATCTTCCTGCGGACCCGCCGTCGCGGTTTGCACCGAAAGGCTCAACACCAGCAAGACACTGCTGATCCAAAGACGTGATTGCATCATTCCCTCCCTTAAGTTCGCGACATTCCAACTGATGAATCCCGAACTGTCGACGTGAATTGTAGCGATGTTCTGCATTGCGCGCCGGCCCGCCCCGATTTAACGTATTCATTCAGAAACGCTAGGGAAGGACGACCAATGGCCTGGAGCACCCCGACCCTCATTGAGATCTGCAT
>VAZL01000204.1 GCA_005883445.1 Alphaproteobacteria bacterium
GACAAGTCGGAGGCGGCGAAATACGGCGCCGGCATCAACACCGTCGGCAGCGCCGTCCAACTCGTCACCAACGGCCTCAAGGCGACCGAATATCGGCCGGTCGACAGCGACAAGTCGGTGGACATCCTGGTGCGCTTTCCGCCCGAGCGCCGCAGCCTCGACCAGATCGACGACCTGCGCGTGCAGACGTCGATGGGGCACGTGCCGATCGGCAACTTCGCCCAGCGCGTGCCGGCGCAGCGCGTCGGCTACATCAATCGTGTCAACAGCAGCCGGGTGATGACCGTCTCCGCCAACCTCGCCGAAGGCGTGCAGAGCGCGGCGGTGCAGGAGGAGATCGCGCGCGAGCTGGCGCACACCGATCTTGGCGCCGGCGTGATGTTCAAGCTCAAGGGCGAGGACGAGGAGCGCGCCAAGGCGTCGGCGTTCCTGCTCAAGGCGTTCGGCACCGCGATCTTCCTCATCTTCGCGATCCTGCTCGCGCAATTCAACAAGCTGACCTCGGTCGGCCTGGTGCTCACCGCGGTCGTGCTCTCGACGCGTGGTGATGACCGGCATCGGCGTCATCGCGAACGCGGGCGTGATCGTGAACAACAACATCGTGCTGATCGATACCTATGATCGATTGCGGCGCGAAGGCGTGGCCGCCTACGACGCCATCATCGAGACCTGCCGCGAGCGCGCGCGCCCGGTCGTGCTCACCGCCGTGACCGCGATCCTGGGCGTGCTGCCGATCGCATTCGGCATGAACGTCGAATTCCTCTCGCGCGAGATCACGCTCGGCGCGCCGGCGACGCAATGGTGGATCAATCTCTCGACCGCCATCGTCTTTGGGCTCGGCTTTGCAACCGTGCTCACGCTGATCGTCACGCCGGCGGCGCTGATGGCGCTCGCCAACCTGCGCGAGCGCCGCCTGCGCACCGTGGCGGCGCTCAGCGCCTGGCGCTGGCGGATGCCCGCGTTCGGGCGATCGTAAGGTCCCCGAGCGGGCTCGCCGCAGCTGCTGTCAACGACGGGCGCGCGTTCCCGGCGCCGGGCGAGCTCCGCCCGGTACGCCGCGTCGCATTTACCGCAGCCGGCGCGATATGCGAGATTGGCGAGCGAGAGAGATCATCTCGCCCGCGATGCCATCGTCGGCGCGGGCAAGGAGACGCGAATGTCGAGATATCCCGTTTTGGTCGCCGCGGCGGCTGCGCTCTTGGCGATGTCGCCGGCGCTCGGACAGCAAGACCCGGCCGCCGACTATCCCAATCGTCCGGTGAAAATCATCGTCAGCGTGCCCGCCGGCGGCGGCGTCGATACCGTGACGAGAATTTTCGCCGCCGGCCTCCAGCAGCATCTGGGCCAGCCGTTCGTGATCGAGAACCGCGGCGGCGCCGGCGGCAATATCGGCGCCGAGGCGGTCTATACCGCCGAACCCGATGGCTACACGCTGCTCGCTTCACAGCCCGCGCCGATCACCAGCAATGTCGCCCTCTACAAGCCGAACGTGCTGCTGGTGCGCCAGGATTTTCCGGCGAAGACGGCGCAGGAATTCATCGCGTACGCAAAGGCCAATCCGGGCAAGATCACCTTCGCCTCGCAGGGACCGGGCACCTCTTCGCACTTGACCGCGGAGCTGTTCATGAAGCTGACCGGAACCAAGATGCTGCACGTCCCCTATCGCGGCACCGGTCCGGCGCTCAACGATCTCGTCGCCGGGCACGTCGATTTCATCTTCATGGAGCTTGCCTCGGCCTACAAACTGCACGCGGGCGGCAAGGCCAGGATTCTCGCGGTCGCGACCGACCATCGGATCGATGTCGTGCCGGACGTTCCGACGCTGATCGAACTCGGCGTCCCGGGCTTCCTCTCGGATACCTGGAACGCCATCAGCGCGCCGCCCAAGACACCGGCTGCGATCGTTTTGAAATTGAACAGGGCGGTCAACGACATCCTCAACGAGGCGGCAACCAAGGCGCGCTTCCGCGAGCTCCAGCTCAGCGCCGCCGGCGGCACCCCGCAGGACATGGCGAAGCTCAAGCACGACGAGACCGAGCGCTGGACCAAGGTGATCCGCGAGGCCGGCATTCAGCCGGAGTGAGCGCGGCCAAGGTCCGCGGCGCGGACCTCATAGATCGCAATTGGCGGCCGACCGCGAGCGATGCCCGCTCAAGCAATAATGTCGGGGGTGAGCTGGTCCTCGATATGGGAAATGCGGTCGCGCAGGTAGAGCTTGCGCTTCTTCAGCCGCTGAACCTGCAGCAGGTCGGACCCCGGCGAATGCTGCAAGGCGGAGATCGCGGCGTCGAGGTCGCGGTGCTCCTGCTGCAAGCGCGCCAGTTGCTCTCGCAACTCGCGTTCTTCGTCTTTGGTCATTGCCACCGCTGAAGCTTGGGCCGCCGCGAAAGCGCGCGCAGCACGCGCGGGCTTTGCGTCCGAACGGGTCTCAAGTAGCGCGCTTTGCGAACGCTGACCACCACCCACATCGGCGGCCGCCGACCTCGTCCCTTGGGGCCCGGGCGAGGCCGATCCCGGCCCCGCCATCGCCGGCAGGCAGTCATGCACAGCTGACCTCGGGCCAAGCCGAGATCGGTATCCCGAAGCGCACTACCCCAAAACCTTGAGAAAAGTATCTTTTTTGCCTGTCCGCGTTCAAGCCGGCCGATTGAGGCGGTATTGCTGCGTTGCACAAGCGGAACCCACTTCGAAAATGGGTCAAAACGGTGTACACTTTTGGGGTCAGGTAACAATCTGACTGAGGAGAACCCCCCAACATGTCCATACAAGCGCATCTTGCGGAGCTCGAACGACGGCACCAGGCGTTGGAAGCGGAAATTGCCGAAGCCCGCTCGCATCCGTCGATCGACGATCTTCAGATCGTCGAGTTGAAGCGCCGCAAGTTGCTGGTGAAGGACGAAATCGCGCGCCTGCAGGTGGACAGCCTCGTCCACTGAAGCGCTGCGTTTTAAAGAGTAGCTGAGTTGCGACTCGGCCGCCGCTCCCCGCGCATCGAGGGCGGCGGTCGGTTCGGCTAAAAATAAGGGAGGGAACGATGCGCAGGCTGCCGAGGGCCGTGGCCGTCGCCGCGGTCGCAATGGCTGTTTGCAGTCTCGCCCTCGCGCAGGATTATCCCACCCGCACCATCACGCTAGTCGTGCCTTACCCGCCGGGCGGCGGCGTCGACGCGATGGCGCGCGTGGTGGCCGAGCGGCTGACCGGCGCGCTCGGCCAGCAGGTGGTGGTCGACAATCGCGGCGGCGGCTCGGGCCTTGTCGGCACGCGCGCGGTGATCAAGAGCCCGCCCGACGGCTACACGCTGTTCCTCGGCCACACCGGATCCATTTCCATCAACCCGAGCCTCTACGCCAATGCCGGCTTCGATCCGCGCAAGGACTTCGCGCCCATCGGGCTGATCGCCTCGATGCCGGTCGCGTTGCTCGCGCATCCCTCGTTCCCGGCCCAGACCATCGCCGACGTCGTCGCCATCGCCAAGACGGCAGGCGGCGCGTTCAATATCGGAACCTCGGCGGTGGGCACCGGCGGCTATCTCACCGCCGAATTGTTCAAGTCGGTCACCGGCATCGACGCCGCGATCATCCCCTACAAGGGCACGGCGCAGGTCATGAACGATCTCCTCGGCAAGCACGTCCCGATTGCGTTCGGGGTGTTGCCGCCGGCGCTCGGCAATCTGCAGGCCGGCACGCTGCGCGCGATCGCCGTGCTCGGCCCGACGCGCTTTAGTCTCTTGCCCGACGTGCCGACCGCGGACGAGTCGGGGATGCCCGGATTCGAATCGGTGCTGCATTACGGCCTGCTGGCGCCGGCGGGCACGCCGCAGCCGATCATCGAGCGCCTCAACGCCGCGCTGCGCGTGCTGGTGGAGAGCGCCGAGGTCAAGCAGCGCATCGTGGCCGAAGGCGGCGATCCCCTAACCTCGACCCCCGAGGAATACGCCAAGGACATCGACCGCGAAGAGACGAAGTGGGGAACGCTGGTGCGCAAGCTCAATCTGAAGGTGGAGTGAGCGCTGCCGCGCTTCACGCTTATAGGCACGAGTTAAAGTGGTGGCGTGCCGGGCGCAGCGCGGCACAAGTCGGAGCGCCGTCGTCCCCGCGAAGGCGGGGACCCATATTCCAGAGGCGGTGGTTATGGGTCCCCGCAACGGGGTCCCCGCGACGCAGGCGTCGCGGGGTGCCCCTCGCGGGGACGAACGGAGAGAGTGTACGCGGTTGCCCCTGGGGCTCGCCGTGTCTAACGCTCTCGATGGCGCCCACTCATGCCTTTTTCAACTCCGCCGCGGCGCGCGCCAGCACCTCGACCACCTTCGCTTCCGCCTCGGCATCGTCGTCGAGACGCTTGGCCGCGACCTCGCGCAGGTTCTCGATCGCCGCGCGCACGAGCGGCGGCATCCCGCGGCGCTCGTCGTCGTCGCCGCCGAAGCGGCGGCGCATGCGCGCCCCCCGCTCGCCGATGAAGGCAAGCCGCT
>VAZL01000205.1 GCA_005883445.1 Alphaproteobacteria bacterium
AAGTTAGCGATGGTTTGACCCTGGCCGTCGAACAGGCCGGCGAAATTCGGGATCGGCGTGAAAGTCTGATCGGGGTTGAAGGTAATTTTCGTTCCCATCGCGTAGGTGCCGGCCGTGTTGGTTCGCACGGCATCGAGATCGCTGACGGTGTTAACCAGCATATAGGCTGTCAGTTGCGACGGCTGATTGACATTGACGAAAACGCCGCCCCCGCCCGGGCAGGGAGGACAGAAGTAATTCGTCGGATGCTGGTATTTAGTCGTTTGTGATCCGCTTGGGTTACTTGGGTTATAAAAGATGGAGACCGTTCCAGTGCTGTGCGTATAGTCGACGTGACCACCGGAATCGAAAACGACCGTGCCTTGTCCCGTGCCCGTGTTGTCGGCGCGCAGAGCGAGATTACCGGTGCCAGTGTTCGTCAGCTTGCTGCCAGACATGAATAGGATGTCGTGGTAGGCACTCAGCGTCAGCGAGTTGTTGTTGGTGGTCCCGTTGTTGTTGGTCCCCCAGCTGACGTTGGCGTCGAAGAAGATGTCACCCGCATGCGTTCCTGATGGCTGCGTCGAAAGCACCACGTTGTTCGAAGCCAACTGATTGACCAAAGCGTTCGCCGAGATGGCCGAGGCCGTCGGATCGGAATTGGGTGGAAGCCCTTTCGCGTTGACGTAGAGGTTCTCGGGATCAAGCAGCAGCGTTCCCACTGTACCCTTTGGCGCCCGCGTATCGGTCGTACCGCTGTAATTGAGCAGCTTGCGGCTCGATGTCTCCACGAACCCGCCATCGCCGCTGCGCCCGCCCCCGCGGGCGAGGATGGTTCCGGCGAAGGTGGTCTCGCTGTCCGACCACAGAACGACCTTGCCGCCGTTGCCGTGTCCGGTCGCCGACGCATTGATGGTGGTCGCGGCGTCGACGCTCACCGTCGTCGCCGTCGGGATCACGAAGCTTTCGAGCTTGGCGCTCGAGTTTTTGACGAGGCTCGTGTTCGGATTGCCGCCGCCCCAGTCGCCGCCGATCAGCACCTTGCCGCCGCCTTTGCGGCCGGAGGCATCGATCCGCGCGCTCGCGAGCTTGATGTTCTCGCCGGTCACCAGGATCGTGCCGCCCTGCGTTCCCTTCTTCTTGCCCGCCGCGGCCAGCGTGCCGGAGATCTTGACGATCTGGGCCGGGGCGCCCGCTGGCTTGCTTGCTCCGGTGACGGCGCTGAGCACGATCATGCCGTTGCGCCGGCCGATCGAGTTGGCCGTGATCACCCCGCTGGTGTTGATGACGGAGTCGACCACCGTGCGCGCCGCCGCGGCGGTGAGCTCGACCCGTCCGCCGTTGGCTCTGATCTTGCCCTCGTTGCTCACCAGCGACTTGAGCGGCTTGCCGGTCGAGACGTCGATCACCTTCGAGGCGATCTGGTCGCCGACGGCGAGCGTGATCAGCTTGTCGCCGTAGAGGTCGAGGGTGAAGCCGTTGCCCGACACCAGCGCCACGGTGCCGAGCGTCGCGGTGATGGTGCCGGTGTTGCGCACGCCGGGCGCGACCAGCGCGGCAAAGCCGCCGCTCGTGGCGGTGATCCGCCCCTGATTGACGATCGACGCATCCGGCCGACCCGGGATGTTGAAATTATACCGGCCGGCCATGAAGTCCGAGTTTTTGATGTCGTGGGTGGTGGCAAGGAAGCCCGCCGTGTTCACCACGGCGTTGGGGCCGAACAGGATGCCGTCACGATTGATGACGAACACCCGACCGTTCGCCGTCAGCGTGCCGAGGATCTCCGACGGTCCGAGCCCGCCGGTCACGCGGTTGAGCACGACCGACGAGGTGCTCGGCTGATTGAAGCGCACGCTCTCGTTGACGCCGATATTGAACGTGTTCCAGTTGACGATCGCGCTGTTGCTCGACTGGTTGACGATCACCGCCGGACCGCCCTGGCCCTGGATGGTGGCGCCGCCGCCGACCACCGTGCCCCCGGCGGGTCCGCCCGCAGCCGGCGCCACGCCCAGCGCCAGAAGCGCCGCGGTGGTGAGCAGGAGATTGCGCAAGCGTGGATGCATGGCACCGTCCCGCTAGAGCCGAGCGCTCAGGATGAAGGAGAACCGCGTATTTCTCCGTGGGCCGACGCCGAGCACGCTGGGCAGGGCCGTCGTGCCCAGCAAACCTTGGCCTTGCGCGACCTGCGTAACGGACAAATCAGCGGTTACAGCATTGAGCCATCCCAAGCGTAGCCCGCCTCCAAAGGAGGCTGCATCCACGCTGGTAAATGTGCCCGGAACCGGGGCGAGATTATGGAGCCAGCCATGGTCGAAGAAGCCGTACAGCTGCGTCTGGGTAAGTGCCGGGAGTTGAATGGGAATATCGTACCGGAGCTCGAACAGCGCTTCCAAGCAGCTGTCCGAGACGAACTGCGACGGGTCGAAGCCTCGACCGAACAGTCGCCCGCCATAGCCACACAGCTCGGACACGAGGAGCGGGGTCATCGCATATTGTCCATAGGCGGCGACCAGGGCCGAGAAGCCCGTGCCCAGCGGCAGCGGCGCCAAGCGTGATACCGTCAGCTCCATCTTGCTGAAATCGACCCGGCCGTTGGCGCGCGAGGCGAGGTCTTGCCCGTTCTGGGTGGCGCCGAGCCCGCGGACGCCTTGGCTGAACACGAAGTAGAGCTGATTGATGCCGCCGACCGCGTCGGCGGAATCCGCATCCACTCGCACGCGCATGCCGCGCATGCGGTCGTGCGTGCTCGGGGGGTCGTCCGGGAGGTCGAAGAACATGCCGCGATCATTGCTCCAGAACCACAATCCGCTGACGTTGAGATTGCGCTCGCGCGCGCGAATGACCGGGTAGCTCAGTCCCGTTTCGGCGTAGAAGCTTCTCGTCCGGTAATTCAAGGTCTCGAGCTCTTCGGTTCCGGGGTGCCCGAATCCGTAGCTCGCGGTGGCGAAGTAGGTCAGGCCTTCTCCCGTCAACACCTGCCGGTAGTTGGCGGCGTAGTATTGCAGCTCGCGCGTCTTGAATGCGCCGGCGGCGGTCAGCGTCAAAGCCTCATGGCCGCCGAGAAAATTGTTGAAGGTGCTGCTGGTCAAAAATTCCAACGGACCGCGCGCCGGGGTACCGCGATTGTCGACGCGGGAGAAGAAATCAACGGGCTTGCGCGTGACCTCGACCACGAGGATCGCGGCGCCGACCTTGCTCGGATGCGGCTTGATGCTGTTCTTGAACTTGAGCCCCGGCAGGTCGCCCGCCAGCAAGAGATAGCGCTCGATGGTGCGGATATTGACCGGGCGCTCGGCGGTGATCCTGCCGGCGTAGTACGAAAAAAAGTCGCGATAGGCGGAAAGCTC
>VAZL01000206.1 GCA_005883445.1 Alphaproteobacteria bacterium
GCGATCCGGCGGCGATCAAGGCGCTGTTCGCCAAAACCAAGGAGACCTTCGGCCGGCTCGACGTCCTCTTCAACAATGCCGGCATCGGCGCCCCGGCGGTGCCGCTCGAGGACCTGCCTTACGAGACCTGGAAGCAGGTGGTCGACACCAATCTCACCGGCATGTTTCTGTGCACGCAGGAAGCGATCAGGATCATGAAGGCGCAGGACCCGCGCGGCGGCCGCATCATCAACAACGGCTCGATCTCCGCGCACGCCCCGCGCCCGCGTTCGGTCGCCTATACCGCGACCAAGCACGCGGTAACCGGGCTGACCAAATCGACCGCGCTCGATTGCCGCGCCTACAACATCTGCTGTGGACAGATCGATATCGGCAACGCGGCGACCCCGTTGACCGAACGCATGGTACAAGGCCAAGGCGTGATGCAGGCGGACGGCCGCATGGCGATGGAAGCACGCATGAACGCCGACGACGTCGGCCGGGCCGTGGTGTACATGGCCAACCTCCCGCTCGACACCAACGTCCTGTTCATGACCGTGATGGCGAACCTGATGCCGTTCGTCGGGCGGGGATGATGCACCGGCGCTCGAAGCAATTTTGCGCGCGCAGCCGCCTCGGCGGAGCGGGCGATATCGGCTGCGTTACGCTTGCGCGGGCGTTGCGCCGCGCTAGTCGATCAGGGTCACGTTGACTTTCGCACCCGCCTTCACCTTCGCCAGCGCCTTCACGTTGCCGATCGCCTTGGCGAAAATGTTGCATGGGCTCGCCAGCCGCGTTTCGTCACCGCGGCTGATCGGCGTGCGGCCGAAGCCGAGTGCAATCGCGTGGCCGCTCGGCCAATAGGCGACCTCGCCGGGAGTAACCACAGCGCGCGCGTCTTTCTCCACCGTGGCCTTGACCGGGATTTCGAAGTAGACCTCCTCGCCCCAGGTCAGTGCCGACGACGAAATCGGCAGCGCTGCCGCGACCGCGCGCGCAGTCGGCGTATCGAGCAGCTCGGCGTCGAGCGTGAGCGCGCCGAAATCGAAGCGAATACGTCTCATTCACGCCTCCGTTGACCGCCGCCGTTGCGTGGCGCATTTTTCACCGTCTTGCAACAGGATTGGCGACCCGCGTTTTCCTCGAGATAACACCGCACGTCGGATTTCGCCTCGTTGGCGCCGCCGAGCCGCGCTTGACGAAGGGGGTCAATGGAAAATCTCCAATCGGCATTTGGCATCTTCGCCCTGCTCGCCCTTGCCTGGATCGTCAGCGAAGACCGCCGCGGCGTGGCGTGGGGGCAGGCCGCGGCCGCGCTGCTGGTGACGTTCGTTACCGCGGTCATCCTGCTCAAGATCCCGGGCGCCACGCGCATGTTCGCGGCGATCAACGATGCGGTCGATGCGATCGCCGCCGCAAGCAGGGCCGGCACCTCCTTCGTTTTCGGCTATCTCGGTGGCGGCCAACTTCCCTACGAGCTCAAGGTGCCGGGGGCGGAATTTGTGCTCGCGCTGCAGGCCTTGCCGATCGTGCTGGTGATGAGCGTGTTGACCACGCTCTTGTTCCATTGGCGCATCCTGCCGCCGCTCGTGCACGGCTTCTCCTGGCTGCTGGAGCGCACGCTCAAGGTCGGCGGGGCGGTCGGGCTCTCGACCGCGGCTAATATCTTTCTCGGCATGGTCGAGGCGCCGCTGTTCATCCGGCCTTACCTGGCAAGCCTCACGCGCAGCGAGCTGTTCATCGTGATGACCGGCGGCATGGCCGGCATCGCCGGCACGGTTCTGGTGATCTACGCCACTTTGCTCGGCCCGCTCATTCCCGACGCCGCGGCGCATTTCGTGATCGCCTCGGTGATGGGGGCGCCGGCCGCCATCCTCGTCAGCCTGATCATGGTGCCGGAGCGCATCGATCAGCGCACCGGCGGCGAGCGGGTCGAGGTGGCAAAGGTCGCTTCGAGCACCATGGACGCCATCGTGCGAGGCACCGCCGCCGGCCTCGAACTTCTGCTCAACATCTGCGCCATGCTGATCGTGCTGGTCGCGTTGGTTCATCTCGCCAATGCGATCATCGGCCTCCTGCCCGCCGTTGCGGGCGCGCCGATCACGCTGCAACGCTTGCTCGGTTACGTCATGGCGCCGGTGTGCTGGCTCATGGGCGTGCCTTGGACGGAGGCGGCGACGGCCGGCGCTTTGATGGGGATCAAGACCATCCTCAACGAGTTCATCGCGTATGTGGAGTTCTCGAAGCTGCCCCTCGACGCGCTCGATCCGCGCTCGCGGCTGATCATGCTCTACGCCATGTGTGGTTTCGCCAATTTCGGCTCGCTCGGCATCATGATCGCGGGGCTCGCCACCATGGCGCCGGAGCGGCGCGACGACGTGCTCTCGCTCGGCGTCAAGTCGATTGTGTCGGGGACCATCGCGACCTGCCTGATGGGCGCGATCGTGGGCGTGTTGACCTAGGTTGCGCGATCAAGCCACGATCTCGCAGGGGTCAGTGCAGACGGAATTCGCCGTTGATGGAGCGGAT
>VAZL01000207.1 GCA_005883445.1 Alphaproteobacteria bacterium
GAGGGCAAGGGCCTCGAACACGCGGCGCACGAGTATTTTCTGCGCTCCGAGCAGATCCCCACGCGCGTGCGCTTGGCGGTGGCGGAGGAACTGCGGGCGGGCGCGGACGGCACGCGTCATCGCTGGAGAGCCGGCGGCCTTTTGCTGCAATTCCTGCCCCAGTCGCCAGAACGCTCGCGGCGAGACCTCGATCCCGGCGACGTGCCGGAGGGGGTCGAGGTCCATGTGCCGCCCGAGGACGACGCGTGGGTGGAGGGCCGCGCTCTCGTGGCGAGCGTCGAGGACGTCGAATTACTCGATTCCAACGTATCGGCCGAGCGACTTCTCTATCGGCTGTTTCATCAGCGCGGCGTGCGCGTCTTCCGTAGCCGGGACTTGCACGCCCAGTGCTCGTGTTCGCGCGAGCGGGTCGAACGAATGCTGCGCAGTTTTTCCCAGGACGACCGCGACGATATGGTCGAGAACGGGAAGATCACGGTCACCTGCGAGTTCTGCAACACGACCTACACATTCGAGCCGCTGGACGTGCGCGAGTCGACGCCGTCATCGTGAGTGAATGAGCGGGCCGCAAGGCGGCATGGTGCGCAAACCCCCTCGGTCGTGCCGATGCGCTGCCTCCTCGCCGCCCTCGCAGGCCTCAATTGATCGTTCGTTCCCGCTGTGGGGTATCGAGCGAAAACGCCGGAATATCGATGTCGAATTGCTCGCCGGCCGCGGTCACCATGCCGTAGGTTCCGGTCATGAAACCGGACGGCGTGGGGAGCGGCACGCCGCTGGTATACTCGAAATTCTCACCCGGCTTGAGCACCGGTTCCTCGCCCACCACGCCGGCGCCGCGGACCTCCTGCAGGCGGCCTTGCGCGTCGGTAATGCGCCAATGCCGCGTCTTGAGCTGGACGGTCTCGCCGCCGAGATTGGTAAGCGTGATGGTATAAGCCCAGAAGAAATAGCCGTTCTCGGGCGAGGAACGCTCGGGCAGGAAGCGCGGGGTCGCCGTGACCTCGATCTGGCGGGTCACAGCACGATACGCTGTTTTGGCGGCATCCATTGTCGGCCTTTAGCCCCAAAACCGGGCTTTTCGTCGCGTAGTGAACAGCCTACGTTCCCAGCCTGCAACCCGTCGCAATGAGGCGACTCCCAAGTGCGGCAAAGGATCATTACAATTTAGCTACATCCATCACCGCGCGAAAGATCGCTTGGAATGCATGCCCCCACCGGACGCGATCTGCGGCTCGATTTCTTTCGTGGGATCGCGCTATGGCTGATCTTCCTCGACCATATCCCTTCGAACCTCGTCGCCTGGGGCACCATCCGCAACTACGGCTTCAGCGACGCGACTGAAATCTTCGTCTTCGTCTCCGGTTATACCGCTGCCTTCGTGTACGGCAAGGAAATGCGCGAACGCGGGTTCATGATCGCGGGCGCCCACATCCTGCGGCGAGCCTGGCAAATCTATGTTGCGCACGTATTCTTGTTCGCGATCTATCTCGCCGAAATTTCCTACGTCGCCACCAGCTTCGAGAACCCGCTCTATGCCGAGGAAATGAACATTCTCGATTTTCTCAAGCAGCCCGACGTGACGATCGTCCAGGCGCTGCTGCTCAAATTCAAGCCGTCCAACATGGACGTATTGCCGCTCTACATTATCCTCCTGTTGTTGTTTCCGCCGATCCTGTGGCTGCTGCAGTTTCGCTCTTCGCTCGCGCTCGGCGCGTCGGTACTGCTCTACGTGCTCACTTGGCACTTCAACTGGAACATGCCGAGCTACCCCAGCGGACATTGGTACTTCAATCCCTTCGCTTGGCAATTGCTGTTCGTATTCGGCGCCTGGTGCGCGCTGGGAGGAGCGCAGCGGCTCTCGCGGGTCTCGCAGTCACCGGTGACAGTGTCGATCGCGGCTGCATACCTGTTGTTTGCCTTCGTCATCTCGCTGACCTGGTATCTGCCCGGCATGAGCCAGTACGTCCCGCACTGGCTGGAAGAGCTGATCTACCCGATCGACAAGGTCAATCTCGATGTCCTGCGCTTTGCGCATTTCCTCGCGCTGGCGGTGCTGACGGTGCGCTTCGTGCCGCGCGACTGGCCGCTGCTGAAATCGTGGTGGGCTTGGCCGCCCATCGTCTGCGGGCAGCATTCGCTGGAAATTTTCTGCCTGGGCGTATTTCTGTCCTTTGCCGCGCATTTTGCGATGGTGGAGGTGTCAAGTGCCGTCTGGGTACAATTCGTCGCCAGCGGGGTGGGCATTGTCGTCATGGTTGCGGTGGCCGGCCTGCTAGGATGGTATAAGAGGGCAGAAGAACGTAGTCCCGGATCGCGTCGGAGAAAGGCGCCGGACGCGGATCTCGCGGGAGGCGAGGCATGAAGACGGTGGCGGCAGCTTTGGCCGGATTGTCTGCGGCGTTGTTGGCGCTTGCGGGCAGTATGGTCGCCGCGGAGGGGCAGCGCTGCGAGGTCCCGGACTATTTATTGTTTGGAAACAATGAGTTGAAGCACGTCACGGAGGCGGTCAAAAAGGATCGGCGGCTCACCATTGCTGTGGTCGGCACCGGGTCCTCGATTCTGGCAGGCCCCGACGGCCCCCTGTCGGCCTACCCGGCGCGGCTCGAAGAGGCGCTCAAACGGCGGCTGCCGTCGGTCGCGGTCAAGGTCGTGACCCTGGTCAGAACGCGCATGAGCGCCGAGGACCTGGCGCGGGGAATGGCCAAATTGCTGGTCGACGAGAAGCCCGATTTGGTGATATGGCAAACAGGAACCCTCGATGCCATACGCAGAATCGAGCCCGACGATTTCAGGGCGGCGCTCGAAGAGGGGGTAGAGACGCTGCATAAGGGCGGCGCGGACGTCATCTTGATGAACATGCAATACAGCCCGCGGACCGACATCATGATTGCGCCCGGTCCGTACGCGGATAACATGCGTGTGGTGGCGCAGCAGCACGAGATCCCGTTATTCGATCGGCTTGCCATCATGCGGCACTGGTCCGACACCGGCGCTTTTGATCTTTATGCCGCCGGCAAGGACAACGTGCTCGCTCACCGCGTGCATGACTGTATCGGTCGCGGCATTGCTTCCATGATCATCGATGCCGCCCATCTGCGGTCGGTCGACCCCAAGGCGGGTCAATAAACAGGCGTCAAAACAGGAAAAAAGCTTCCAGCAGGGACGAAACTCACATCATGCATCGCCATCTCTTTTTGCGTCGCGCGGCCATCTTCGCAGTCGCTGCGACGGCAGGTGTAGTTGCGCTGCTTCCGGCGCCGCGACCGGCCGCATGCGTCATAGCCGCTGAGCAGGTGCGCTTTGATGTGCCGCTGGTCCGCATGGCCCGGCTGCTTGCCAGCGGTAAGCCCATCAAGATCGTGGCGCTTGGCTCCTCCTCGACCTTCGGCGCGGGTGCGAGCACGTCCGCTGCCTCCTATCCGAGCCGGCTGGCGGAGGAACTCTCCCGTCATTTCCCTGGACACGAGATCACGGTGTTGAACCGCGGCGTCAACGGCGAGGAAGCTGCCAATATGCTCGCGCGTCTCGACACCGCGGTGATCGCCGAGAAGCCCGATCTGGTGCTGTGGCAGGCGGGCACGAACTCGGTGTTGCGGGACAAAGTAGTATCGCCGCACGCCTCGCTTCTGCACGAGGGCCTCACTCGCCTCAAGGCCACCGGCGCGGACGTCGTCCTGATCGATCCGCAATACGCGCCGAGAGTGATCGCCAAACCGAACATCGACGAGATGGTGTCGCTGATCGCCACCGTCGCAAAAGCGGAGCATGTCGGTCTTCTTCACCGCTTCGATCTCATGCGCCATTGGTACCAGAGCGAGCGCCTGCCGTTCGAAACGTTCGTGTCGCCAGATGGACTGCACATGAACGACTGGAGCTATGCCTGCCTCGCCAAGGCGCTCGGCGTGGCGATTGCCGAGGCCGCGACGCGGCCGACCGCGACCGCGATCGGGCCGCAAATCGCACCGCGCTGAACAAGGACGCCGGGCCTACCCGACGGATGACGTCCATTTGCGGCGTCCGCCCCTCGTTCTCTGCGCGTCAGGCCGCCTTAAGCGCGACCAGCAAGTCCTCGACGAGGTCGTCCGGGTGCTCCAGGCCGCATGAGAGCCGCACCAGCCCGTCGCTGATGCCGAGTTCCGCGCGTGCAGCCGGCGTAAGCCGCTGATGCGTCGTCGTTGCCGGATGGGTGATCAGGCTCTTGGCGTCGCCAAGATTGTTGCTGATGCGCACGAGCTTGAGCGCGTCCTGGAAGCGGAATGCGGCGGCCTTGCCGCCCTTGATCTCGAACGCGACCAGCGTCGAGCCCGCCTGCATCTGCCGGCGCACAATCTCGGCCTGCGGATGATCCGGCCGGCCCGGATAGATCAAGCGCGAGACCTTCGGATGGTCGGCGAGCGCGACCGCGACCGTCGCCGCGGTGTCGGTCTGCCGGCGCACGCGCACGCATAGCGTCTCCAGCCCCTTGAGCAGGACCCACGCGTTGAACGGCGACAGCGACGGGCCGGTCTGGCGGATCAACGTGTGGATGTGGTCCTGAATGAATTTTTCGGACCCGAGAATGACGCCGCCCAGGCAGCGGCCCTGGCCGTCGATGTGCTTGGTGGCGGAATAGACGACGCAGTCGGCCCCGAGTTCGAGCGGCCGCTGGAACAGCGGGGTCGAGAACACGTTGTCGACGACCAGCGTTGCGCCCGCCCCGTGGGCGATCTCGGCAATCGCCTTGATGTCGAGCACGTCAAGCCCCGGATTGGTCGGCGTTTCGAGGAAGAACGTCTTGGTGTTGGGTCGCACGGCCTTGCGCCACTGGTTGAGGTCGGTGCCGTCGACCAGCGTCGAGGCAACGCCATAGCGGGGGAGGTGCTCCTCGACGACATAGAGGCAGGAGCCGAACAAAGCCTTCGACGCCACGATATGATCGCCCGCCTTGACCTGGCCCATCAGCGCGGTGGTGACCGCCGCCATCCCGGTCGCGGTCGCGCGCGCGGCTTGTGCGCCTTCGAGCGCGGCCATGCGCTGTTCGAACATGCTCACGGTGGGATTGGAGAAACGCGAATATTGGTAGCCGGGCTCTTCGTTCTTGAAGCGCTTTTCCGCGCTCAGGGCGCTGTCGTAGACATAGCCTTGGGTGAGGAATAGCGCCTCCGACGTCTCGCCGAACTGCGAACGCAGGATTCCGGCATGCACGAGTTGCGTCTCGGGGCGGTAGCTTCGTTTGGCGGACGCGGACATGAGGGTCTCCTTTGCCCAACACAAAACCCGGCCGGAAAAGCTCCGCCGGGTCCTACGCGTCCCCGGCCTTTTAGCGATTTGTTTTACGTGGCTGCAAGCCGGCCGGCTCAAATGACCACGGGATAACGATGCTCTAGCGCGATCGATGGCTTTTCGTCAAGCCGGTCATCGGCTACATCCCAGGTCACCCGCGGGCTTGACCCGCGGGTCCATCACTCTTCACAAGAAGTCTTGCGAAGAAGATGGATTGCCGGGTCATAGGCGCGTTTACGCGCGTCCATAGCCCGTCGAAGACGGGCGTGAACGCCCTTGAGGACGCGCTATGCCCGGCAATGACGAGGCAGTTTGTGTCGATATCGGCGGAAAATACTTGGGCGTCATCGGGGACTTTGCGTCGTGTCGCTGGCCTTTGCAGTTGACCAAAAAGGCATCCTGCCCGACCACATGATCGCGGCGCTCGCACGCGATGGCGCCATCCTGCGAGCCTATGACTTCGTCCCCGACCAGATCCAGCCCGCAAGCCTCGATCTGAGACTCGGCGAAGTGGCCTATCGCGTGCGCGCCAGTTTTTTGCCCGGTCCGGACACCACCGTTGCCGAGCGCATCGACGAGTTGAAGCTGCACGAGATCGCGCTAGGCGACGGCGCCGTGCTCGAGACCGGTTGCGTCTACATCGTGGCGCTGATCGAAAGCCTCGCGCTGCCCGAGGATATTGCGGCCGCCGCCAACCCCAAGAGTTCGACCGGCCGGCTCGACGTTTTCACCCGCGTGATCGCCGACGAGACGCGCGGCTTCGACCATGTCTCGGCGGGCTATCACGGCCCGCTTTATGCCGAGATCAGCCCGCGCACGTTTCCGGTGCTGGTGCGCGAGGGCTCGCGCCTGTCGCAAATCCGCTTCCGCCGCGGCAATGCGCTGCTCGATGCCGAAACGTTACGCGCGCTGCATGCGCGTGAGCGTTTGGTCGACGACGATGAGGCCGACGTGAGCGAAGGCATTGCGGTCAGTGTGGATCTTTCCGGCCTTGGTCCCGACGGCCTCGTCGGCTATCGCGCCAAACGACACACCGGCCTCATCGACGTCGAGCGTCGCGCGGGCTACGACGTCGCCGACTTCTGGGAGCCGATGCACTCGCGCAAGGACCAGAGCCTCATTCTCGACCCCGACGAGTTCTATATCCTCGCCTCCAAGGAGGCGGTGCAGGTGCCGCCAGAGTACGCCGCCGAGATGGTGCCGTTCGATCCCCTGGTGGGCGAGTTTCGCGTGCA
>VAZL01000208.1 GCA_005883445.1 Alphaproteobacteria bacterium
TAATGACTGCAAGGCATGGCGATCCGTGCCGTTGCGGGAAACTGGACAACGTTCCTTAGCAAGGAGATGTGTCATGAGGAAATTCATCGCCGCTCTCGCGCTGATCTCGCTGATCGCGGTCCCGTCGCTCACGGTGACTGCAAATGCAGCCCCCGTGTCCCCGTCGAGCTCCTCATTCGGCAGCAATGGCTACTAACAATTTCGAGGGCAAGCGGGCGTTTCTGTTCGCTGCCCAAGACCTGGCATTCGAGAGGGCGGCCGGCTTGCATTCGCGAGTCGGCTGCCCTCCTGCTGCAAGATCAATCTTGCCGATGAAGCGATTTGCTCGCCGCCGTTCCTGCTGTTGGGCTCATCAATGGCGCGGTTGGATGTACGATGAACGCAAGAGCGATCAAAGCAAAGCAACGCAGATTAAAAGTCGTTGCCCGGGGATGATTACATGAAGGACGTCGAGGGGCGGCGCAAGATGAAGGAGTAGCGACCATGAAACGCATTTTTGCGGCAGTATTGGCGACGGCTTTCGTCGTCGCATCGACGCCCGGCTTTGCCCGCGGGGGGCTTGGGCATGGAGGCGGGTTCCGTGGCGGCTTCGTGCGGGATCCTAGCACTCTGCTGGGATCACCAGCGCCGCAGATGCCCGTTTTCCAAAACCGAATTCCGGCCCCGCTCGCGGCACCGACGCAGGCGCCCGTCATCAACGGGCCGGCGGCGCGGAGCCCGTACGGGGGAGTTATGTAGGCTGAGCCGCTCCCTCCGTTGAGCGGCCGTTGCTCACAGCAGGGCGGCGGCGTGGGCAGCAACGCTCGCTCCGCCTAGCCTGCTGCCATTTTGCTGCTAGTCGGCTCGAACCTATTCTTGAGGTTCGCCTGGTAGGGGTACCTCCGGTTCATGCAGGTGCCGCTCGCCGGCGTGATCTTGGCGAGCTGGGTGATCGCCTTCGTCGAATATTGCATGGCGGTGCCGACGAACCGTCGGGGTGTGACGCCTGACTTGCGGCTGTATCTGGCGCGCTGTTGGGGACAACGATTCGAATCAACCTCGTCGAAATTGGCAGAGCGAAGTCACGAAGCCGCGGCGGATGCCGGCGTACCAGCGGCCAGGATAAATTGAAATACAGCGCCCCGAGGGGCGTTCGGAGCAACCAACAAGCGGCCATCATGGGCCTCGATGATGGAGCGGCAGATCGACAGGCCCATTCCCATGCCGCCCGATTTTGTCGTGAACAGCGGGTTGAATATCCGACCGACATCTTGCACGCCGATTCCAGCTCCGGTATCCGCCACTGACACCATAACGCCGCCATCTTGGACTTCGCATTTAACCGATAGGATGCGAGGTCCGTCCTCGTCGGCCATCGACTCGATGGCATTTGTGATCAGATTCAGAAGCACCTGCTGCAGCTGGATTCGATCACCTGCGACCTGCGGCAGCTGCGCGTCGGCCTCGGTTTGCACAAGTATCCGGTGCTGCTGCAGGTCGCTGCGTAGCAAAACAAGGGCTTCGCCGATGAGGTCGTTGATGTCGAGCGAGGTTCTGCTCCGGGCATCCCGCTTGAAGATCGCTCGAATGCTTCCGATCACGGCTCCCGCGCGATGCCCATCAGCGGCGATTTTCTTGAATGCCGCCTTGGCTTCATCGAGATCCGGCGTCGAGCGATCAAGCCAACGCAAGCCCGCATCGGCGTTGGTGATCATCCCGGACAACGGCTGCTTGACTTCGTGGGCGATGGTGGCCGCAACCGCATCCCCGGTTATCAGCCGCGCCTCGCGCTCGCGGCGTTGGGCGAGGACCGCGCGGAGCAGCTGCGCGTAGAGCATCGTTATCTCGTACAGGAGCACAAACAGGACGAGACTTCCGGACACGAGCCCGAAGACTCGCCCGGCATACCAACCGATGCTGTAGCGGACCGGTTCGGGAAAGGAGATCAGATAGATCTCGATCAGGTACGCGCCGAGCGCCGCCGGATCCAAAGCACAATGAGGGCAACAAGGATCAACAGGGCTAGACATCCGGCAACATAAAGCCAGACGGTCGAAAAATGGACCGGGTCGAGCGATTGGCGAGGCAATAGGTCATTTCCCGCTGTGACGAGAAATGTCGCTGCACATACGACGGCCGCGGTCACTGCCACGCTTGAAAGGATGGCCACACCGGCGGAACCCTGCCACAGCCCCTCGGCCGGGTCTGCATCCTTTAAAAGGGCATACGCGATGACGAACAAAGGAAACCCGGCGTGCCACAGAGTATAAAGCCAAGTCGTGGTCTGCAGCCCGGCGCCAAGCAAGCCACCGGGCGTGAACACGCCCGGAAAGGTCAGCATCCATGGGATCGCGATCAGGGCCGTGTAGAGATATCCACTCCCTATCGCAAGGAGCGCACGCGACCGCAGGATTGAGAACTGGGCGAACAGCAGCACAGCCGTGAGCAAATCGGTCACGAAGATCGCCGTGGCGTAGGCCGGGACGAAGGCGCCGATCCGCCCCAGTCGGATGGTCGACAGCGGCCCAGCCGTTATGACAAAGGCGACGAGCAAGGCCAGCACGACGGTGAGGGCGAGTCGTCGCTGCGCCAGGCTCGGCGACAAGGTTGAGAGGATGAAATGCTGTTCTTCTGGGACAGCAGCCGCCGTCTTCGCCATCGGCGCGACCCCCCGCAGGGGCTGGAGCGCACGGAACCAAATCTTATCCCGCGTCGCGGCTCTTCACATGAGAAGGCCGGCTCGCAGTCACGCCCATTCTGTCACTTGGAGCGGCAGGTGACAACGCATGACGCGATTGGATCAAACCTGCCGCCAGCCCGGCTTGCTCGGATCCACCAGCGTCAAGTCGACGGGCGCGATTCCGAACAGCGCGATCACCGCCGGCTCCTTCGCGTCGCGCTTCACGCCGTCGTAGTGCGGAGTGTGCGCGACGCGGCGGACGAAGCCTCCGGCCGGCACCGGCACCGTCTGATTGGGATCGAAGTCGGCGCCGCTGTTCACCCACCACGTGCCGGACAGGACGAGCGAGAGACGATCGCTCGCGTAGGAATGCGGTGCGCTCATGTAGCCGGGATACCATTTCATCAGGACGAGATAAGGTCCCGGCGTGTCCAGACCGCCGTAGAGCGTCGCCATTTCGCCGCTGTGGGGCGGAGCGCCGCTCCAAGGAACGAACTTGATCGCGTCAGGAAACGTGATCATCGTCTGGGCGGGATCGAGCTTGCTCGCCTGCGCGGTCGTGCTCGAGGCAGCGAGCGGCAAACCGGCGGCTAGCGCGGCGAGCAGCAGTGTCCGACGCGTGGCGACGACGTCGTGACCTTCAGCGAGGAAGCTGGATGCGCACACTTCGTCTAGGCCATTTTTGGGCGACATCGGAGTTCTCCGTCTTTGCAAGCGCCGACGTTTCAGCCTCCGCTCCGGTGGCCGAGCGCCCAGACGTAGGCGGCGACGGCGGAAAGCTCGGAGGGGGTGAGCTGCGCCCCGCCCATGGGCGGCATCGGGGCGCCATACTTCTTCGGGCGCGGGACGCCGACGGCGATGGTGTGCGCGATCGCAGCGAGACTGCCGTCACCCCATATCCATTGGCCGCTGGTGAGGTCGGGCCCGAGCGGCGAGCCCTTGGCGTCCGTTCCGTGACAGCCGGCACACGGCGCGCTCGCGACTTGGCCCTCGTAGACGCGCCTGCCGAGCGCGACTTCCGCGGGTGTCGCTCCGGGCGGCGTCGGCAGCGCGGCCGTGGCCTGCGAACCCGCATCCGGATGGATGCCCTCCGGCGGAACGGCGGCTTCGGGCGCGGAATTGTCGGCGCGTGAGGACGGCGCCGGTGCCGCAGCAACGGCCGCCGTCACGGGACCGCGATACGTCACGCGCCAAATCCGTCCGCGTTGGTCGTCGGAAATATAAAGTGCACCGTCGGGTCCGACGGCGAGGCCCGACGGGCGGTGCGCCGCCCGACCGGGCTCCTTTACTGTGCCGGCGAAGCCATCGGCGAAGACCACGAACGGCCCTGACGCCTTTCCGTCTGCCACCGGCTGGAACACGACATTGTAGCCGCCCTGGGGAAACGGCGCGCGATTCCACGAGCCATGGAAGGCGATGAAAGCACCTCCCTGGTAGGCAGCCGGGAACTGACGTCCGTCATAAAGCAAGAGGTCGTTGGGCGCCCAGTGGCCGGGAAAGGCCGCGATGGGTGCACGTTTATCGGCACACAGCCCAACCGTTTTGCCGCCGTCGCCGCCGTATTCTGGCGCAAGGACAAGCTTTTGCTGGGTGAGATCAAAATAACAATACGGCCAGCCGTAATCGGCGCCGCGCTCGAGCTGCACCAGCTCCTCCGCCGGCTCCTTGGCGCCCTGCTCCGGCGTATAGAGGTGCGGCCAGTTTTCCCGCAGCTGGTCGCGGCCGTGCTGGGTGGCAAATATCCGGCCCGCGGAGTCGAATGCGATCCCTTCCCCGTTGCGCAGCCCGGTGGCGAAGCGCTCGGCGGGCGAGAAGCGCTGCCCGGTCCGATTGGCGTTGTAGCGCCAGATGCCGGCGCGCGTCTCAAGCTCCGTGCACGGCTGAATGCCGGGAGAGTTTGGCATTCGGTTTTGGACTTGGCAGGAATTGGTCGCCGAGCCCAGGTCGACGTAGAGGGCGCCCTGCGCATCGATCTTGAACGGATGCATCGGGTGATCGCCGGTCAGCAGCAGTCCGGAGACGATGACCTCGGGCGGGCCGCTCGGTGCGATCGCCCCTGCCGGGAGCGCGTAACGAACAATGCGATCGTTCGTCTCCGCGTAGAGCGCGCCCTTATAAAGTGCGATCCCGGTGCCGCCGGCGTTGCCGCTTTCCCCGCCCGGACCGAAGCGGACAACCACGTCGGCGCGTCCATCGCCTGTGGTGTCTTGCAGAGCGAGAAGGAAGCCGCCGGAGGGCGGCGTGTCGTTGCGGTAATAGGGGCCGCTCCAGGTATTGACGTAGACCACCCCATTCGGCGCCACCACCATTTGCCGCGCGTGGCCGACATTGTCGGCGAACACCGTTGCGCAAAAGCCTGGCGGCAACGTGATCCCACCGTTGTCGCCTGCGCAGGGCTGTGCCGCTGCCGCACCCCCCTCCTGCGCAGCCGATGCCGACGCGCTCAGCAGCAGCACTCCGAGGATATGAAGGATGATGGCAGGGCGCCGCGCCATCCGAGCGCGGATGCAAAGAGTATCTCTCATCATGTGCATCGTATTTCCATCCTTGGGAACAGAACCGGTCATGATGCCCCCGCTGGCGTACGTTGCGGAGAGGTGCAGCAGATGACTACGGCTGAAGGGCCGA
>VAZL01000209.1 GCA_005883445.1 Alphaproteobacteria bacterium
CTGCCGCTCCAGCGCTGCAACCGCCGTCTCGATCTGCTCGATCTGATTTGCCAGCACCTGCAGCACCTGCCGCGCCACGTCAGGCAGGCGCGTATCGCCATCGTCGCGAACAATGGCAATCAGCTCGCCGACATTGCGCAAACCCTGCGCCGCCACGATTCCGAACTCCGCCAGATGTGCCCGCAACGCGTTCACCAGCATCGTGCGCTGACGCACCAGTTGCTCGCGGCCACGATGCAGCAGCGCCGTCGCCTGTTGCTCTGCCGTCTTGACCGGCA
>VAZL01000210.1 GCA_005883445.1 Alphaproteobacteria bacterium
CATGCTTGGCTAGATCCAGGCCGATTGTCGTAATCTCGCTCATGGATGGCTCCCGTTCCTGGTGATTCTTCGAAACACCAGTTTGGCACTCAGATGCCGCAAGGGGGCCATCCACCCCATCATTCGATCACCTCGTCGGCGCGGGCGAGCAGCATCGGGGGAATTTCGAGGCCGAGCGCCTTGGCGGTCTTGAGGTTGACGGCCAGCTCGAATTTGACCGGCTGCTCCACCGGTAGGTCGGCGGGCTTCTTGCCTTGCAAAATCCTGTGTACGTAGCCGGCTGCGCGCCGGAACAAGTCGGGCTGGCTCGCGCCGTAGGACATCAATCCCCCGGCGCGCACGTTCTCGCTCAATTGATACACTGCCGGCAGCCGGTTCTTCGCCATGAAGTCCATGATCCATGCGATATGGGTCTGGTGGAAGGGTTCGGCGGTCATCGCCAACGCATCGGGGCGCTCCTTCATCATTGCTGCGAATGCGGTCTCGAACTCGATGCGAGGGCTAACGCTTACGGAGATGACCGTCACACCTAACGTCGGTGCCGCAGCTTGTATTTCTTCGAATTGGAGGACATTGGAGGCGTTGTCCGGATTCCAGAGAAAGGCTACGCGCGAGACGGTTGGAATAGCCTCCTTGAGAATCTGCAGCCTCTTGGCACCGACGTCCGGGCCAAGGATGGTATTGCCGGTGATATTTCCTCCCGGTCGGGCGAGGCTTGGCACGAGCCCGGCGCGCACGGGATCGCCGATCGAGATCATGACGATGGGAATCGTGGTGGTGGCTTGCTTGGCCGCGAAGCTTGCGAGCGTGCCGAAGGTTGCAATAACGTCCACCGGGCGACGAACGAGCGCCGCCGCGGCCTCGGCGAGTCGCTCCGGCACTCCGTCACCATACGCGTAGTCGAAGGCGATGTTCTGGCCTTCGAGGTAACCGAGATCGCGCAAGCCGTGACGGAAGGCGTTCCAGTGGAGCGAGTCGTCGATTATGCCGATGCGCGGGATCTTCCCCGGCTGCTGCGCGCTTGCCGCGAGCGGCCATGCAGCCGCGCCGCCGAGCGTGGCTAAGAATTTCCGTCGTCCGATGTAGCTTGCCATGTGACCCTCCGGTTGGGGTCATTCATGCAATGGAGGGATGATACCACGCTTCTATCGCGCGGTCTGTACCAAGGCCGATGGACAAGTCGAGTGAAGCCTCCGAATGACCGCTTGGGTTCAGCCCGCCAGATGTCAGTGTGTACGTCCGGCGGCACCACGCGCAATCCACCACGCGACTTGCTTGTCCGCAAGCCGCGACCCGCAGCGTGTCACGGCAACCTAGCACCTTGGGTACCGGCTCTTAAGAGTGCCCGCCTTCGATTACTCGGAACCGTCGCCGCCGATCCG
>VAZL01000211.1 GCA_005883445.1 Alphaproteobacteria bacterium
GACCGTGACCGCGTGCTCCTGCCCGACATAACGCATGTCCGCCGCGCGCTCGACCGCGATGCCGGCGACGGCCACGTCGCTGCGGCGCACGGCCTCGCGACCGCGGCGCTCCATCTCGGCGTAGATGTTCTCCATCGCCGTAAACGAGGCCTCGGCGAGCGGCGTGAACCAGGTCTTGACGAAATCGCGGCGCAGCTCCGCGACCAGCATGCCGTAGGCGGAAAAATGGCCGGGGGCACGCGGGACGACGACCTTGGCGATGCGCAGTTCGCGCGCAACCATCGCGGCGTGCAAGGGGCCGGCACCGCCATAGGCGACGAGGGTGAAATCGGCGGCATCGAGGCCGCGCTCGGTAGTGACCCAGCGCACTATGTGGGACATCTTGGTGGTGGCGATGCGCAGGATGCCGTCGGCCGCCGCCGTCAGATCGAGGCCGAGCGGCACGGCGACGCGCGTTTCGAGCGCGCGCCTTGCGCCTTCGACGTCGAGCTTGATCTCGCCGCCGAGAAATCGGTCGGCGCCGAGGCGCCCGAGGATGAGGTTGGCGTCGGTGATGGTGGGCTCGACGCCGCCGAGCCCGTAGCAGACCGGGCCGGGCTGGGCGCCCGCGCTTTCCGGCCCGACATGCAGCGCGCCCATGTCGGCGCGCGCGATCGAGCCGCCGCCGGTACCGACCTCCTGGATGTCGATCATCGGGATCTGCACCGGCAGCCCGGTGGCATAGCCGCCGATGAGCGCGCTGCCGGTCATCAGCACGTCGCCGCCATGAATGACGCCGGCCTTGGCGGTCGTGCCGCCCATATCGAAAGCGATCGCGTTCTTGAGCCCGATGCGATCGCACAAGCGCCTTGGTCCCGATGACCCCCGCCGCCGGTCCGGATTCGAGCATCCGGATGCAGGCGCTTTGCGCCTCCTCGACGCCGAACAGGCCGCCGGTCGATTGCACGATCAGAAAGTCGCCGCCAAAGCCGGCGGCCGCGAGATGATCGCCGATCTCGCCGAGATAGCGTCGCACGCGTGGCCCGATATAGGCATTCGCCGCCGCCGTCGAGGTGCGTTCGAACTCGCGATATTCCTGCGAGAGCTCGTGCGAGGCGGTGACGAAGAGATGCGGATGGCTCGCCTCGATAATCGCTTTCACGCGCTGCTCGTGCGCGGGATTGCGGTAGGAGTGCAGGAACAAGATCGCGATCGCCTCCACGCCCTGGCGGACCGCGTCGAGTACGGCGGCGCGCACTTGATCCTCGTCGAGCTCGATCAGCACCCTGCCGTGCGCGTCCATGCGCTCGCGGATCTCGTAGCGCAGGTCGCGCTCGATCAACGGCTGGTGGCGGCGGAAGAAGAGATTGTAGGATTCCGGCCGATTGACGCGGCCGATCTCGTAGATGTCACGGAAGCCTTGGGTGGTGAGGAGCGCGCAAGGCGCCCCCGTCCGTTCCAGAAGGGTGTTGATCGCAACGGTCGTACCGTGAAGGAACAGGCGCGCACCGGAGAACCGCGCGCCGGCCTTCGCCACCCCAGTCTCCACGCCGGTGACGAGCCGCGCGGGGGTCGTGAGCGTCTTTCCGAGGCGGAGCTCTCCGGTCGTCTCGTCGAAGGCGGCGACATCGGTGAAGGTCCCGCCCACGTCGGCCGCCAGCCGAATTCGACTTGACTCCATCGTGCTCAAACGCAAGCTCCGGCAGGGCTGTCGGCGAAAGCGACGATATCAACGGCGCGCACGCGCGGCAACGCCGGCCGTTTCCATCGCGCCGGCGGCCGCCTTGGCGCGCAGGGGCGGCATCACCTCGCGGGCGAAGAGGCCGATGGACTGCAGGCTTTCCTCGCGGCTCAAATCGCCGAAGGCGAATTGCCCGACCACGTAGTTGCAACCGGTTTCGGCGAGCTGGGAGGCGAGGAATTGAGCCACCGTTGCCGGTGCGCCGGCGACGCCCTGCCCGCGCTCGACCAACAAATCGAAGGTCGCGGGACGGGGATGCGATTGCGGCCGTCCGTGCCGGCGGAACAAATGCGTGAAGCTTGCGTGCCAGACGAGGTAGGCGCGGCGCGCCAAAGCCGACGCTGCCGCATCGCTCGGCTCCCCGACGATGAAGCGGCCGAGGCCGAGCTTTGGGAAGGCAGCCGTTCGCGCGTGAATTTGCGGCCAGACGGCGCGATAGCGATCGATGGAGAGCCGGGTTTCATTCGGCGGATCGAGACTGACCACGTTGAGATTGCGGCGCGCGGCGCGCTCGGCGCTCTCCGGCGCGTGCACGCCATACCAGATCGGGGGATGCGGTTTCTGCAGCGGCTCGATTTCCATCGGCACGCCGCTGAAGGAGAATCGCCGGCCCTTGAAGTTGAGCACCTTGTGGGTCAGCCCCGCGAGCACGAGCTCGACCGCCTCGGCGTAGATCTCTTGCGCGTCCTGCGGATCGACGCCGTAATATTCGAGCTCGATCGGCGCGGCGCCGCGCCCGAAGCCGAGTTCGAGGCGCCCGCCGCTCAACTGGTCGAGCATGCAGATTTCCTCGATCAGCCGCAGCGGGTGGTGGAGCGGCATCGGCCAGACCAGTGGACCGAACCGAAGCCGCGTCGTGCGCTGCGCCACGGCGGCGAGGAACACGCTCGGCGAGGGCGCCATGCCGAGCGGCGTCGCGTGGTGCTCGGCGAGATGATAAGCGTAGAACCCGGCGCGATCGTAGGCCTCCGCAATTTTGAGACGATCCTCGTAATAGTCCGCAAGCGCGCCGCCGTGGCGGTCGAGGTGATCGAAGACACCGAATTCCATTTTCTCTCCGCGCCGTCGTTAGCGCCTCATTAGCTCAGGCGGCAGCCCATCTTGATCATTTGCGCCTGCGAGGCAACGGCGAAGATCGGAGCGCCGTTATGGCGTGGCGCGGAATGTGACCTGCTCCTAATATTGGAATCACCGCTGCAAGATGCCTTAGGCTCAACATTTTGGCGTGCGAAAATATCAATCTCATCGCTTCAAGCTTTCACGCCTTGATGGTCGGCCAAGATGCGCCGGGACCGTAGCAACGCCAACGAGCAGCCGCCGAGCAAGCGGCCAAGCACGATCTATCGCCTCATCTGGCAAGCCGCGCGAGCCCGCAAACAGATCACATGCATCTATGGTGGACGCTATCGCGAGGCGTGCCCGCACATCTTGGGCTACAAGAAGCTCGGACAGGAGGCCGTATTCGTGTTTCAATTCGGCGGCGACACCACGTCGAGGCTGCCGCCGCAAGGCGACTGGCGCTGCCTCGATCTCGCCGGGGTGACCGATGTTCAGGTACGCGCCGGGCGGTGGCACAGCGGGACGCGGCACACCAAGACGCAAACCTGCATTCAATTCGTCGATGTCGACGTCAATGTGCCTGATACATTGAAACGGCGGCAGCCATTGGCCTTCGGCTCACCCGCCTTGAGGCCGCCGCGCCTTGCCGGCGAGTAGCGTGATCCGCGGGTGCGAGGCGTGCGCGTGCGCAACGCGGCAGGTGCGCAGCCGCAGCGCATTCAGCCGAATGAACCCCTCGGCGTCGCGGTGGTCATAAGCGACCTCCCCCTCCTCGAACGTGACGAGCTCCCGATCGTAGAGCGAATAGGGCGATGACCGGCCGACGACCGCGACCTGGCCTTTGTAGAGCTTGAGCCTCACCGTTCCGGTCACGAACTCCTGCGAGGCGTCGATGGCGGCCTGCAGCATCTCGCGCTCGGGCGTGAACCAGAAGCCGTTGTAGATGAGCTCGGCGTATTTCGGCATGAGCTCGTCCTTGAGGTGGGCTGCGCCGCGGTCGAGCGTGATGGATTCGATGCCGCGGTGCGCCGCGAGCAGGATGGTGCCGCCCGGCGTCTCGTACATGCCGCGCGACTTCATGCCGACGAAACGGTTCTCGACGAGATCGAGCCGCCCGATGCCGTGGGCGCGGCCGAGCGTGTTGAGATGGGCGAGCAGAGTCGCGGGCGAGAGGCGCCGGCCGTCGAGCGCGACGGCGTCGCCGCGCTCGAACTCGACTTCGACATAAGCCGGCCGATCGGGCGCCGCCTGCGGATCGAGCGTGCGCGAATAGACGTAATCCGGCACTTCTTGCGCCGGGTCTTCCAACACCTTGCCCTCCGAGGACGCATGCAGGAGATTGGCGTCGACCGAGAACGGCGCCTCGCCGCGCTTGTCCTTCGCGATCGGGATCTGGTGCTGCTCGGCAAAGGCGATGAGCGCCTCGCGCGAGCGCAGCTCCCATTCCCGCCACGGCGCGATCACGGTCACGTCGGGCTTGAGCGCGTAATAGCTGAGCTCGAAGCGCACCTGGTCGTTGCCCTTGCCGGTCGCGCCGTGGGCGACGGCGTCGGCGCCAACCTTCTCCGCGATCTCGATCTGGCGCTTGGCGATCAGCGGCCGCGCGATCGAGGTGCCGAGGAGATACGTCCCCTCGTAGAGCGCGTTCGCCCGGAACATGGGGAACACGTAGTCGCGCACAAACTCTTCGCGCAAATCCTCGATGAAGATGTTGTGCGGCTTGATACCGAGAAGCAGCGCCTTCTCGCGCGCGGGCTCGATCTCCTCGCCCTGGCCGAGGTCGGCGGTGAAGGTGACCACCTCGCAGCGGTAGGTGGTCTGCAGCCATTTCAGAATGATGGAGGTGTCGAGGCCGCCGGAATAGGCGAGCACCACCTTTTTCACCTCGCGCTTCTGGGCGCCGCCTTGGGCCATGGTTGACTGCGGCCGGCGACGCCGACCCTCCTCACGTCGTGGCCGGCAAGGCCGGCCACGGGAAAGCGGCGCGGACTATAGGGGGAACGCGCGGAGGTGCAAGCAGCGACGCAAGCTGATTTTACCCCACCGGCCGGGAGGGCGAACGCAGCGAATTGAAACGTGCCTTCTGTTCATCGCTCAGCGAATTGTAGAACTTCGCCAGCGCGGGCTGCACGGTCTTCACCGCGGCGAGCGTGGCGTCGAGCCGCTTCTCCATCGCCTCGACTCGACCCGTAGGAGTGAGCGTCTGGTAGGTCGGGCAATTGAGCTTGAGGCCTTCCGCCGCCTTGACCGCGGCGTCCTTCAACTCGTCGAGCGCGGCCCGCTGCGCCGGCGTGGGCTGGACCGCCTGGGCGATGCGATCGATCGGCAGGTCGGTCACGCCCGGCGCCTTCTCGTCGCAAAACCTCGTGAGATCGAGCTGGTCCTTTGCCGCGGCGTCGGCATCATTCGCCGGCGCGATGGCGTTGAAGCGCGCCTTCTGCTCGTCGCTGAGCGATTGGTAGAAGCGCTCCAGCGCCGGGCGCACGGTCTGCACGGCCGCTAGCATGACCTGCAGCCGGCTCTCCATCGCCGCAAGCCGTCCGGTCGGGACGCTGGGCAGGTCCTTCGGGCAACCGGACTTGAGCATGTCGATGGCCTTCGCGCTTGCGGCCCGCAATTCCTCGAGCGCGGGACGCTGCGCGTCGGTCGGCTCTACGACCGCGGAAATGCGCTCGATCGGCCAGTCGGTCAGTTGCGCGGCATTGTCGCGGCAAACTTCGGCGGCGCGGCGCTCGCTGCCATCCGCGCGCGCGGCCCGGCGGGAGGACGATGTCCCGCGATGCCCAGCTGAGCCCACGCCGGGTGGGATATCGGCGTAGTTGCCGTAGATGCCGTAGTAGACGTCGTCGTAGGCGTAGGGCCAGAAGTCGTCATAGGCATAGGGCCAGAACACGTAGTCGAAGAAGTCGTAGTCGGCATAGGGCCAGAACAGCGGTCCGATCCAACCGACGACGAGGCCGCCGCGCCACCACGGCCACCAGCGCGATCCGACGAATCTGCCGTGGAATCGCGCCGATGCGAACTGCGATCGCCATGCCACGTTGGCGATGGCGCGGTTGCCGAACACGCCGCGGCCGCCCAAGCTGGCGGCGCGTAGCCCTGGTCCCGCAAGCGTGCGCGCCGAGGCGGTGGTAAAGCGGCCGCCGCTGCCCGCCAACCGCGCGGTCGCCACGCGCGGCGACGCCAACGAACGTCCGGCGAAACTGCGGCCTGCGAACGCGCGGCCTCCGATATGCGACCCACCGAAGCGCGCCACGCCGAAGGAGCGATGGCCAACTCCCGCGCCGCCAAAGCGCGCCACGCCGAAGGAGCGAGCACCGACGCCCGCGCCGCCGAAACGCGCCACGCCGAAGGAGCGGGTGCCCGCCAAGCCTCCGCCGCGCGCGGCAAAGCCCACACCGCCGCGTCCGGCAAAGCCGCCGCCGTGGCCGCCAAAGCCGCCGTGACCGCCAAAGCCCCCACCGTGCCCGCCGCCTCCTCCGCGTGCGTCGGCTTCAAGCGTGAAAAGCGGGACTACGAGGAGCAACGTCGCGACAATGCAAACGCCGGCCATCGACCCCCGGCGCCTGGCGCGTAACGCCAGGGTCACCGCCGCAGCGCCCCGACCCCGATACCAGGGCCGGGCGAGCAGTTGCGCCGCCGCCTGCAGCGCCGGCGCGGTCGGCCGAACGTCGGGATGTTTCCACGAAGGCAGAGCTTGCAACCCTGACATGGGTGCCTTCCTTTAAGTCGCGCGGCCCCCACCCTCTAACACTATCACCCTGTTATCATGGTTTTCTGATGATGGAGCGGCGGCCTATCATCGCGGGCTTAGCATGAACCTTGGGTGAACGACGAATCGAGGACGGTCCACTGCACGTCGGCCGGGCAGCGCGATGGCGCGCAGCGCAAGTCAATGCGCCACTCGCGCGCCGAGCCGCACCAGGCGCGGCAACACC
>VAZL01000243.1 GCA_005883445.1 Alphaproteobacteria bacterium
CGAATCGCCGAAGGTCACCGCCTTGAGCGGCTTGTCCGGCTTGACCCGCAGCAGGGCGATGTCGGTCTTCTGATCCTTGCCGATGATCTCGGCCTTGAGCCGCGCGCCGTCGTTGAGAATGACGGTGATCTCGTCGGCTTCCGAGATGACGTGATTGTTGGTGACGACGATGCCGGACGGATCGATGATGAAGCCGGAACCGAGCGAATTGACGCGGCGCGGGCCGCGCTCGCGGTTCTGCGGATCGCCCTGGCCGCGCCGATTGAAAAAGTCCCTGAACAGCTCGTCCAATTGCGGATCATTCGGCAACTGCGGCATCGGAGAGTTGCGCGCTTCCACCTTCTGCGAGGTGGAGATGTTGACCACCGCGTCGATCACCTTCTCGGAGACATCGGCGATGGTATCGGGCCCACGCGCGGCTGATGCAGTCGAGACCGCCGGCACGGCGATCGCCGCCGCGGCAACCGCGGCTAGGGCTGGCTGCCGGATCTGGCGGGCAAATTGAACAAGCGTGCCGAGCATGGGCGTCTGACCTCCTGGACGGCGTGAGGGCGAGACAGTGCTCCCGTCCGAGTGTGGACGCAAGGGCGGTCTCGACACGGCGAATTAGGCTTGCGATTAGGGCGGAATCGGGACCGGCGCGCGCCGCGCACTGCCATGAGTCCGCGCGTCGACTCACCCGCGCACGAACCAGATCAGCAGCAGGCCGAGCACCGCGGAGGCGATGCCCGCGATCCGCAGTGACGTTTCCGGGCTCTCCAGCGCGCTTGCCGCCAGCCGTTTTGCGGCCCGAGGGAACGCGGCGAAAAGCAGTCCTTCGATGACGAGCACGAGGCCGATCGCGGCGATGAACTCGGCCATCTTTGCCTAACCAGCCCCCGTGGCGGCGAAGGTCTATTTCGCAGATGGCGTATTGCCGGGCTGAGCGCCACCCTCGCGCGGCTTGCCCGATGGATCCACGAAGTAGCGAAAGAACTCCGAATCGGGCTTGAGCAGCATGCGCGTGTCGTTGGCTTTCAGCCCCGTTTCGTAGGCCTGCATCGAGCGATAGAACGAGAAGAAGTCGGGATCGCGTCCGTAGGCATCGGCGAAAATGCGATTGCGCTCGGCGTCGCCCTCGCCGCGGGTCCGTTCGCCCTTGGACTGCGCCTCCGCGAGCAACACCGTGACGTCGCGATCCGCCTTGGCGCGGATCTCCTGCGCCCTCTGGGCACCCTCGGCGCGGTACTGCGCGGCCTCCTGCTGACGCTCGGTCTGCATGCGCTGGTAGACCGCCTGGCTGTTCTGCTCCGGCAGGTCGGCGCGGCGGATGCGAACGTCGACGACGGCGATGCCGAAGGCCTGCGCCTCGTTGTCGAGCTGCTCGCGCACGCGCGCCATCAGATGCTCGCGCTGGTCGCGCACGACCTGCGTCAGCGTGGCCTCGCCCAGCACGCGGCGCAGCGCCGAATTGAGCAGGATCGAGAGCTGCGAGTTCGCGCCCTCGACGGTGCCGACGGTCTGAAAGAATTTCAGCACGTCCTTGATGCGGTAGCGTGCAAACGCGTCGACCACCAGGCGCTTCTGGTCCGAGGCGATCACCTCCTGCGCGGGATTTTCGAGATCGAGGATACGCTTGTCGATGTTGATGACACTGTCGATCAGCGGGATCTTGTAGTTCAATCCCGGCTCGACGACCACGCGCACCGGCTGGCCCAGCCGCACCACCAGCGCCTGGCGGGTCTGATAGACCGTGAACAGCGTGCCGTAGGCGATGACCAGCGCCACGATGATGAGGACGGCGACAACTCCGCCGACAAGATTGAGTCTCATCGGCTGCCTCCGGTCTGCGGCGGCGTCTGCGGCCGCCGCGTAAGCTGATCGAGCGGCAGATAGGGAACGACTCCGCCTCCCTGATCCAGGATGATCTTGTCGGTGCCGCCGAACAACCGCTCCATGGTCTCCAGATACATGCGCTGGCGGGTGACGTCGGGCGCCTTTTTGTATTCGTCGTAGACCTGGAGGAAGCGCGACGTCGCGCCCTTGGCCTCGGCCACCGTCTGCTCGCGATAGGCTTCGGCGCTCTGGGTGATCTGCGCCGCGCGGCCGCGCGCTTCCGGCACCACCTTGTTGGCGTAGCTCTGCGCTTCGTTCTGCGACCGCTCACTGTCGGCGCGGGCGGCCTGCACGTCGCGGAAGGCATCGATCACCTGCGACGGCGGATCCACCTTCTGCAGCTGGACCTGCGTGATCTGGACGCCTGCCCCGTAATTGTCGAGGACCTTCTGCATCAGCTCATGCACGGCGGTTTCGATGTTCTGCCGCGCCCCGGTCAGAATCGGCTGCAGGGTCGAGCGGCCGATGATCTCGCGCATGGCGCTCTCGGCCACCGCCTTCACCGTGCCTTCGGGCTGCTGGATGTTGAACAGATAGTTTTCTACCCCTTTCGCCTCCGGCTTGATCTTCCACAGCACCGAAAAGTCGACGTCGACGATGTTCTCGTCGCCGGTGAGCATCAGGCTCTCCTCCGGCACGTCGCGGATGGTGGTGCCGCGGCGCAGGTCCTCCACCACGCGCATGCCGACGTCGATCTTGTTGACGCGCAAGGCCTTCGGCGTCAGCGCCGTCTCGATCGGATACGGCAAGTGATAGTTCAGTCCCGGTTTCACCTCGCGCACGGCGGCGCCGAAGCGCAACACCACGCCGAGCTCGTCGGGCTCGACGCGGAAGAAGCCGGAAAACAACCAGATGGCGATCGCGGCCAGCACGATGAGGGCAAGCCCCTTGCCGCCGAGGCTGCCGCCCGGCAGCACCGTGCGCAGCTTGTCCTGGCTGCGGCGCAGAAATTCCTCAAGATCGGGCGGCGTCGGGCCCGATGGCTGCTGGCCCGAGCCCCAGGGGCCCTTACCTCCGCCCCCTGATCCCCATGGCCCGCCGCCCTGATTGCTCCACGGCATCGACTGCCTCCTCGCTGCATCGGCCTACGGGCCGACGCGCCTGTTTCGATTTGCTGGGGTTATAGGGGAGGCCTCACTGCGTTACAACGCGGCTGAAGCGCGTGCGGCGCGACGGCGCATGGCCTTGCATCCCCGATTAGTGCCCACCATCCGCCTGGCGGTCCAGCGCTGCGCGCCGTTCATAAGTGAGCGCGGTGAAGCTCGCTTCGTCGTCGGGTCCGGCGCGATGCTCGCTGCGTTGCGTTTCCCGCCAAATCTCCGGGTCGATGGCCGGAAACTTCGCATCGCCGTCCGGCTCAAGGTGCACGCGGGTGATCACCAGCCGATCGGCGATGGCCATTGTTTGCGCGTAGATGTCCGCTCCGCCCAGCACGATGATCGCATCCGCCGCGCGGCGCAGCGCATCGCCGCGCGCCGCTTCCAGCGCGGCGGCGAGGCTCGCTGCGACCAGCGCGCCGGACGCGGCGAAATTCTGGTTGCGGCTGACCACGATGTTGGTGCGGCCGGGAAGCGGCTGCTTGGTGAAGGAAAGATAGGTCGTCCGCCCCACCACGATCGGCTTGCCCCAGGTCAGGGCGCGAAGCCGCAGCATGTCGGACTTGAGCCGCCAGGGCAGCGCGCCGCCCCGCCCGATCACGCCGTTGTCGGCAACCGCGGCAACGAGAACGATCTCGATCCGCGATCCCGCACGCGGCCCGCTCACACCGCCACCTTGGCCTTGATGTGCGGGTGGGGGTCGTAGCCTTGGAGCGAGAAATCCTCGTAGTGGAAGGCGAAGAGATCGGTCACGGCCGGATTGAGGGTCATCTTGGGCAGCGGCCGCGGCGCGCGCGAGAGCTGCAGCCGCGCCTGCTCCAGATGATTGAGATAAAGATGGGCGTCTCCGAGCGTGTGCACGAACTCGCCGGCGTCAAGCCCGCTCACCTGCGCCACCATCAATGTCAGCAACGCATAAGAGGCGATGTTGAACGGCACGCCGAGGAAGGCGTCGGCCGAGCGCTGGTAGAGCTGACAGGAGAGCCGACCGTTGGCGACGTAGAACTGGAACAGGCAGTGGCACGGCGGCAACGCCATCTTGTCGACATCGGCCGGATTCCAGGCCGTGACGATGAGGCGGCGCGAATCCGGATTGCGGCGGATGGCGGACACCACGTTGGCGATCTGATCGATCACGCCGCCGTCGGGCGTCGGCCAGGAGCGCCATTGCCGGCCATAGACCGGTCCGAGCTCGCCGCTCGCATCCGCCCACTCGTCCCAAATGGTGACGCCATGCTCGTTGAGATATTTGACGTTGGTGTCGCCGGCGAGGAACCAGAGCAGCTCGTGGACGATCGATCGCAAGTGCAGCTTCTTGGTGGTGGTGAGCGGAAACCCGTGCGCCAGGTCGAAGCGCATCTGATGACCGAACACCGATAGCGTCCCAGTGCCGGTCCGATCGTGCTTCTCGGCGCCGTCGGCGAGAATCCGTTCCAGCAAGTCGTGGTACTGGCGCATGGCTGCGCTCCTCAGGCGGCAACGAGCCGAGTCGGCGAGCGGAGTCTACCGCCCTCCCCGCTGTCGGGGAATTGTGCAGCACGACTTGTGAATACAAGCGTCAGTCGGTCGGGCCGGCCGCCTTGATGATCGGCGTCCAGCGCGCGATCTCGCTCTTGACCAAGGCGGCGAGGGCCTGCTGCCCACGTCCCGCCTTGTCCGGGAGCACGCTCCCCAGCTCCAGCAGTCGTTTGCGCGTCTGCTCGTCGTCGAGCGCCTTGTCGAGCGCATCGCTGAGTTTGTCGAGGATGGGCTGGGGCGTGTCTTTCGGGGCGAAGAGCGCGTTCCAGGCCTGGGCCTGGAATTCGGGCAGGCCGGCTTCCCTGCTGGTGGGCACGTCAGGCAGGGCCGGACTGCGCTCGGCCGTGCCGATGGCATAGGCCTTGATCTGGCCGCCCTGCACCTGCTGCACGAGATTGACGATCTGGTCGCACATGTAGTCGACCTGCCCGGAGATCAAAGCCGTCAGCGCCGGGCCGGTTCCGTTGAATGGGATCGACGCCGGCTTCACCCCCAGGATCGAGTTGAGCAGCAAGCAGGTCGTGAACGACACCGATCCGACGCCGGCATGCGCCATGTTCAGCGCGGCGACGTTCGCCTTCACGAAAGTCACGAACTCCTTGAGGTCCTTCGGCGGAAAGTCCTTCTTCGCCACAATCAAGACCGGCGTGCCGGCCACCAGGCCGATGGGCGCAAAGTCCACATCCGGCTTGTAAGCAAGGTTGGGATAGAGCGCGACCGAGGCGGCGTGGGTTCCCATGTGACCCATCTCGATCGTGTAGCCGTCCGGGGTGGCGCGCGCGGCCCGGGTCGAGGCGGTGGTGCCGCCGGCCCCGACCATGTTCTCGATGATGACCGGCTGCCCCAGCGTGCGGGTCATGTGGTCGCCGGCAATGCGGGCAACGACGTCGGTCGGCCCGCCGGCGGCAAACGGCACGATCAACGTGATCGCGCGTTGCGGATAATCGGTCTGCGCCGCAGCGGATCCCGCGGCAAAGCCGAGCGCGACGGCGGCGGCAATCGCTCGCGACAGTATCTGGCCCATGGTCGTTCCTCGTTTATGGATATGTTCTTGGGTTCTTCGATCGATGCGCGAATGCTACCACCCCGCGGCGGACATTTGCTGCCCGCGCACGGCGGTAACCTGTCGCAGCCGGTCCGTGGCCGCTGCCCCTTCTATTCGACGAAGACTTCGTCGCGGCGCCGCCGCATTTTGGGCAGCGCGGCGAGGATCAGCAGAATGATGGCCGTGCTCAGCAAGACCGCCGAGATCGGACGCGTGAAGAACACCGTCGCGTCGCCGCGCGCGATCAACATGGCGCGGCGGAGATTCTCCTCCATCAGCGGCCCCAGCACGAAGCCGAGCAGCAAGGGGGCCGGCTCGAAGTCGTGCTTGACCAACCAATATCCCACTATCCCGAAAATCGCCGCGATCGACACATCCGTCGGCGAGTTGTTGATCGAATAGATGCCGATGCAGCAGAACACGATGATGGATGGGTAGAGCAGCCGATACGGCACGCGCAGCAGGCTGACCCAGATGCCGACCAGCGGCAGATTGATGACGACGAGCATCAGATTGCCGAGCCACATCGACGCGATCATGCCCCAGAACAACTCGGGCTGCTTGCTCATGACCTGCGGGCCCGGCACGATGCCGTGGATGGTCATGGCGCCCACCATCAGCGCCATCACCGCGTTCGGCGGGATGCCGAGCGTGAGCAGCGGAATGAACGAGGTTTGCGCCGCCGCGTTGTTGGCGCTCTCCGGCGCGGCCACGCCCTGGATGGCGCCGCGGCCGAAACGCTCCGGATGCTTGGATAGCTTCTTCTCGAAGGTGTAGGCCGCGAACGACGCGATCACCGCGCCGCCGCCGGGGAGAATTCCCACCAGCGAGCCGATGATCGTGCCGCGGGCGATCGCGCCGGAGGAATCGATCAGGTCCTGACGGGTCGGCATCAAGCCGCTGATTTTCGTCTTGAGGATATCGCGGCTTTCGGGCGGGAGCTCGAGATTGCGGATGATCTCGGCGAAGCCGAACACGCCCATGGCGATGTTGGCAAA
>VAZL01000244.1:0-1028 GCA_005883445.1 Alphaproteobacteria bacterium
GACGTTGCGCAACAGGAGATCGGTCTCGCCGGCAACGCCGCTGAAATTGCCGACGCCCGAGAACTGCCACTCCACGCCGACAGTGCCGATGAAGGCGGCGTTGGTGATCTGGTTGTTGGCGATGTCGTAGACCTCCAATCCGCCGGTATTGGAGTTGCGCAGCAGCATGTCGCTTTCGCCACGGCCGCTAAAGTTGCCGACGCCCGAGAACTGCCAGTTCAAGCCAACCGTGCCCAGGAAGGCGGTGTTGGTGATCTGATTGTTGTTGATGTCGTAGACCTCCAATCCGCCGGTATTGGAATTGCGCAGGAGCATGTCGCTTTCGCCAAGGCCGCTGAAATTGCCGACGCCCGAGAACTGCCAGTTCAAGCCGACCGTGCCCAGGAATGCGGCGTTGGTGATGTTGTTGTTGGTGATGTCGTAGATCTCGAAGCCGCCCGTTGTGCTGCTGCGCAATAGCATGTCGGTGGTGTCGGTGCCGAAGAAGCCGCCGAGCGTGACGAAGGCCCAATCAGTTCCAATCTGGCCCAACGAGTTGCCCGACAACATTGCGTTGTTGCCGAGGTCGTAGATTTCGTATTGGCCGGCCACGGCGGGGGAGGTGTTTGATCCGCGCAGGATCATGTCGGCGGTGGTGCCAGCGGGCGGAGGCGGGTTCGGCAGGGTGGTCTGGAGGAAACCGTGCCCGTTGTTGGCGTTGTCAAAATAAGTCCCGACGATCTGGCCCATATCGTTGATGCCGAATGGCAGCGTGCCGGTGGGTCCTGCCAACGGATCGTCGATGGTGGTGTAAGTGCCGCCATTGGGGTTGTAGAGGAAGCCGTGGTTGCCGGTGAAGCCGGTGTTGGTGGCGTAATATCCGACGATCTGGCCCGAGGCGTTGATGCCAGTTGCAAACGTGCCGTTCGTAGCCAAGGGATCGTCGAGGGTGGTGTAAGTGCCGCCATTGGGGTTGTAGAGGAAGCCGTGGTTGCCGGTGTTGGTGAAGTAATGTCCGACGATCTGGCCCGAGGCGTTGATGCCAGTTG
>VAZL01000244.1:1155-5111 GCA_005883445.1 Alphaproteobacteria bacterium
GACCGCCGCTTAAGAGGAAGCCGTGGTTGCCACTGCCGTTGGCGTACGCCCCGACAATCTGGCCCGAGCCGTTGATGCCAAATGCTTGAGTGCCGCCGAAGGTGGCTAAGGGATCGTCGACGCTGGCGTAAACACCGCCGCTTAAGAGGAAGCCGTGGTTGCCACTGCCGTTGGCGTACGCCCCGACAATCTGGCCCGAGTCGTTGATGCCAAATGCTTGAGTGCCGACGAAGGAGGTGGCTGAGGGATCGTCGAACGTGCTGAAATTGTAGACTGGCATGCTGCGGCTCCTGCGTTATCCTTCACCTTCCGTTCGGTCGGCTTGTGAGTCGAATCTGCGATGATCCCGCCAGGAAGCCAAATACCGATAACTCATCACTTCGATGCGCGGCGGTTATCGGGGTGGAGGCGGACATGGAGATGCATGAGATCAAGTATTTTCTCGCGGCGTGCCGAACCCTGAATTTCCACCGCGCTGCAGAGCTCAGTCACGTGTCGCAGCCGGCCCTCACCCGCGCCGTCCAGAAGCTCGAGGCCGAGCTCGGCGGGCACCTGTTCCACCGCGAGCGCAATCAAATTCGGGTGACGGATTTCGGGCGCCTGATGCGTTCGCATCTGGAGCAGGTGCTGCGACAGACAGATACGGCCAAGGTGGCCGCGCAGAGCTTTCTCAAACTCGAAGCAGCACCGCTCACCCTAGGGGTGATGTGCACAATCGGGCCGCTGCGCTTTGTCGGGTTCCTGAACGATTTCCGCGAGCAGCATCCTGGCATCGAGGTCAGCGTGATCGAGAACGTGCCCGGACGCCTTTCCGAGCTGCTTCTGGGCGGCACGCTCGACATTGCCCTGATGGCTCAACCAAGCCCGTTCGATGCGAGGCTCAATGTGGCGCCAATCTTCCGGGAGCGTTTCGGCTTGGCCTTCCCGGTTGGTCATCGCTTTGAGCAACGCAATACGCTGCACGTGACCGACGTTCGCGGCGAGAACTACTTGTCACGCATTAACTGCGAATACCGAGACTATCTGGGTGAGCTTTGCTCCCGGCACGGTGTGACGATCCGGCGTGCCTATCGCAGCGAGCGGGAGGATTGGATCATGGCTATGGTCGCCGCCGGAATGGGAATCTGCTTCTTGCCCGAATTCTCGGCGATTCACCCAGGCGTTCGACATCGACTCGTCGCGGAGCCCGAGGTGGTTCGGGAGGTCTCGCTCGCCTCCGTTGCGGGCCGCACATTCTCCCCCGCCGTTTCGGCATTCGTCAAAGCCGTCCGTGAATATGATTGGGCCGCCGGCGCCACCTCGGCGGGCGGTCTCGCGAGGTAAAACCTCCGTACAAGATGACCGCACCACTCTAGGTCAGCTGGCGTAGAACCTGCGCGCGAAATGCTCGCGCGTGGCGCCCACTTGCCGACTCCAACTCGCGGTCGCGCTTCCCCCGACACATCCGCCTCAAGCCATAAGCTGGCTGGTTTATTACCCCGTCTCAACCGGCTAAGGTTCCTCTGGGTGGTGATGCAAGGAGGACGCGATGCGTTCAATCGTGATTGGAGCTATTGTTGCAGCTGGGCTTTCGCTCGTTAGCACGGTACCGACCGTATCGGCGCCGGCGAACGTCGCAGCCATCGGTCAAGCCGCGGCCGAAATGGGTTCCGTGACCCAGGCGCGCTGCTGGTGCACGTGGCGCGGCTGGCGTGGCTATTGCCGGCGTTGGCGCTGCTGGTGACGGCGGCTCAGACCGCAGGGTGCTGAGCGCGGCTGCGGCGCCCACCAACGGTCGCACCAATCGACAGCGCGCCGGGCCAACGAAGCCCGGCGCGTTTTCGTTCGAGCTGGAGGATCGGCGTCCGCTCGGGTCCGCGCTCCACTCAGCGGGCTTGCGGCGCCGCCAAATTGATCGGGGGCCGCGTCACGCTCAACTGGTGACCGGTCGCGCGTGAGGGCCGCGCTGGCGCCGGCCACGCTCCGAACCACCCGCCCGATGCCGCAGCTGAATCTCTGGTCCTGGCCGTGCGGACGGGCTTCTTGGCCTCCGCCTTGGGCTTGGCCTTCTCCCCCGCGCTTCCCATTCGGAATACGCGGGAATATCTGAAATTGTGTGCGGCCGGTATCGGCAAGACTTCGGCATCCGCCGGCGCTGCGTAGGCGACCGGCGTCGGCCACATCGGCGGGGCATCGCTCTGCCGTTCGAACGTCTGCGCCATCGCCACTTTGGTCACCGGCCCGAACGTCTCGATGCCGAAGCTCGCGGGGCTTGGCGCCGCGAGCACCGGCTCGGGGCTTTCCACTCCGACGGCCAAGGTGCGCGGCCAGACCTTCGGCTCGGGCGCGTGGCGCGCCGCCCACAGCTCGGGCTCGGTCACGGTCTTCGGCCGATCGGGCGTCGTCGGGACCACGTGCACGATCTTGTAGCCGCGCGCTTTGAGCTCCTGGAGAATCTCCGGAAGCGCGAGTGCGGTGCGGGCTTGGATGTCGTGCAGCAGCAATATGCCTTTGCCGCGCGCCTCGAGCCGGCTGATGGCGCGGCGCGCGACCTCGCGGTTGTTGATGTGCGTCCAGTCGTCGGCGGCGAGGTCCACGCTCCAGGCCATGTCGCCATGGTCGGCGAGGTATTGCTCGACCGCGGTCTGCCGCAACAGGCCGGGGAAGCGGAAGAACGGAGCGACCGCCTTCGGGTCGCCGAGCGCGGTGCGCAGCGAGGAAAAGCCGCCCTCGATTTCGCGCGAAGCCTGGTCCACCGACATCTTGTGGAAGGTGAAGGGGTGGGTCTGGCTGTGGTTGGCGATCGTGTGGCCCTCGTTGTAGACGCGCCGCACGGCGGCGGGATAGGCCTGCACCATGCGGCCGACCATGAAGAACGTGGCCTTCACGCATTCCGCGGCGAGCAGATCGAGGACGCGATCGGTATAGGGCGGCAGCGGACCGTCGTCGAAGGTCAGCACCACCTCGTGGTCGTTGAGCGGCAGCGATTCCGGATACTGCCAGCTGCCGACGCGCGGGTGCTCGTTCACGTCGACCACGAGAGTGCGGCTGACCCCGAGCGCATCCGCGGGGCATTCGGCGGCGCCTGCCGTCCCCGCGCCAAGCAGGGACGCCAGCAGAACAGTTATGGCAACGGTGCTACGCATGCCCCGTTCTACCCCGATTTGGACCAACCTGAAAGAAACGGCCACGCCCGATGGGTGGTGAGTCTCACTCGTGAGTCTACCCAACCACTAGGGGGAGGCAATTTAATGACCCCTTAATAGCCCCTGTTGGGGCCGATTTATGACACCTGTGACAACGGCGACACGGTGTCACAATCCGCGGCCGGGCGAGCTTGGCGCCTCCGATGCGGCATCGATGGCCGCTTCGATCGGCTCGATGATGGCGGCATCGTCATTCTCGGGCTTGTTGACGCGCGGCGAAATCGGCCACATCCGCATCAGAGGCGCCGGAAACGAACGCATTAAATCGTGCGGATCGTCTTCCTCGCCGAGCCAGCGAGCATAATCAGCCGGCGCCAGAATAACCGGCATGCGATCGTGAATCTCGGCCACGAGCTCGTTGGCGTCCGTGGTGATGACTCCCAAATGCCGGCAAGGGCGAACGGCGCGCCGTCCTTCATGGCGATGGCGTAGGGCTGCTTCGCTTTGCGGCCTTTGATCGCCTTCCATTCGAAAAACCCGTCGACCGGCACGATGCAGCGGCGCCCGCGGTAGGCCTCGCGGAACGCAGGCAGATCCCGCACGGTCTCGCACTTGGCATTGATCGGCTTGCGGCCGCCCTTGGGATCATCGCACCAGTTGGGGATCAAGCCCCATCGCAGCGGGTCGAGCGACACCTCGCCGGTCCTGTGGTTGCGGCGGATGACCAGCAAGTCTTGACTCGGCGCGGCATTCCACCGCGGCGGATGGTTGTGCAGCCGGCTGTCGCGCACGTTCATGCCATCGACGATGGCATAGCGAAGCGGTGCGCTG
>VAZL01000244.1:5163-8153 GCA_005883445.1 Alphaproteobacteria bacterium
TGTCTTCACCGACGGCGCTCCGCGCGTATCGGCCGATGTCGTCCCATGCTAAGCTCTCGCGGTGAACCCTCCGCGGCGCCGATTTCTGCACCTGTTGGCGAGCGCAGCCGCCCTCTCGGCCGCGTCGGGCGGCGCGCGGGCGCAGACGTGGCCGACGCGGCCGGTGCGCGTGATCGTCCCGTTCCAGCCCGGCGGCTCGACCGACATTTTCGCCCGTCTCGCCGCGCAAAAGCTCACGGAGCATTTCGGCAAGCAGTTCTACATCGAGAACATCGCGGGCGCGACCGGCAACGTCGGCACCGCCCAGGCGGCGCGGGCGGCGCCCGACGGCCACACCCTCCTCATTGCATTCAGTTCCTATGTCGTGAACCCCACGCTTTTCGCCAAATTGCCGTTCGACCCCGACAAGGACCTCGCCCCGGTCACGCTCGCGGTCTCCGCGCCGAACGTGCTCACCGTCAACCCGTCGCTGCCGGCGCGCAATCTCAGCGAGCTCGTCGCGCTGATCAAATCCAATCCGGGAAAATACACTTACACATCGGGCGGCGTGGGGACGCAGGGCCATCTCCTGGGTGAAATGCTGCGCCTGTCGCAAGCGCTCGACATCGTGCATGTCCCCTTCAACGGCGCGGCGCCGGCGATTGCGTCGGCGATGGCCGGCCACACCCCGATTGCCTGGAGCACGGTCGCCTCGGCCGCCCAGGCGCTCGAAACCGGGCAACTGCGTCCGCTCGCGCTCGCGAGCAAGACGCGCTCGCAGCTCCTCTCCGACCTCCCGACGACCGCCGAGGCTGGCTATCCGGACATCCAAGGCGACAGCTGGGTCGGACTTTTGGCCCCAGCCGGAACGCCGAATGAGATCATCCGCGCGGTTCAGCGCGAGATCGCAGGGATCATCGCGCTGCCGGACGTCAAGGAACGCTTGCCCACGCTCGGTTTCGAAGCCGTCGCCAGCACGCCGGAGGAATTCGCAAGCCGCATCAAGGTCGAGACCGAAATGTGGGGCAAGGTTATCCGCGCGGCCAACATCAAGCCGGAGTAACGGGGCGCTACGGTGAATTGCACGCCCCACGCCCGCCGCCGAATTCGCTCGCACGGAGCAGCCGGCAATTTCGACCTTTGATTTATTTGCAGGCCACGTAGTTCTTCGGTTCAATCTATGCGACCATGCCCGGGTGGCGGTCTCGCAAGGGCGGCAACATCAAGGGGGACGTCCGATGAAACGCATTGTGCTAGCGGCGCTCGTGCTGGTGACTTGCATCGCGTTTGCAACCGAGCTTTTCGCTCAGGCCAGTCAGACCGTGAATCCTGTGCCCATCACACCGCCGACGATAAATACGACGACGCTCACGTGTCAGGTCAATTGCGACACGCAGGCGATGAACTGCCAGAATTCCTGCATTCCGACCACCGCGGCGGTGGCGGCAAATCCTGCGGCGGCCGGTAGCAGCGCTTGCAATCTCAGCTGCACGACGCAGCAGCTTGTTTGCAAACAGCGGTGCTGAAAGAGGCCGTCGCGGGACGACGAGAAGCTCCCGCGCGGCTTCACCGTCGATATGCTGCCCGATCAGCCTTGTTGGCAACGCTGGCTTTGACGCCGTTGCGCTCGGCCCAAACCCGTTGATTGATTTGGAGGCCACGCCCGGAATTGAACCGGGGTACACGGTTTTGCAGACCGTTGCGTAACCACTCCGCCACGTGGCCCCTGCGGAGCGCCGATGTCGAATCCGAAATAACCATTCGCCGCGCGCTTCGCCAGGCCGGCTATACAGGAGCGACTCCCGGCGGGCAACCGTTCGGCAAGGCCGAGGACTGGGTTCCCGCAACGGGGTCCCCGCGACGCATAGCGCGTCGTTAAGGGCGTTCACGCCCGTCTTGGACGGGCTATGGACGCGCGTAAACGCGCTTTTGCTGTCGCGGGGTTCCCCTCGCGGGGACGAGCGGAACAGGCGTGCTCCTGCCTTGCCTTTTGCCGCCGCTTGCGGCTACAGAGACGCCGCTCACACGCGGGTGGGATCCTGAGAATGATCGACTTTGCCGCGGCGCGCCGCATGATGGTGGATGGCCAGGTCCGCACCAGCGACGTGACTGATCCCCGCATCATCGCGGCCATGCTGGAGCTTCCGCGCGAGCGGTTCGTGCCGGAAAGCAAAGCCGCTCTCGCTTATTTCGACCTCGATATTGCGGTCACCGAGCCAACCGCCGGCCAACCGGCACGCTGCCTGCTCAAGCCCATGGTGCTGGCAAAGATGGTTCAGGCGGCGGCGGTGAGCACGAGCGACCACGTCCTCGATGTGGGCTGCGCGACCGGCTATTCGGCCGCGCTATTGGCACGCCTCGCACGCTCCGTGGTCGCGCTTGAGGAGGATGATGCTCTCGCTCGCCTTGCACGTGAGAACCTCAAGGCCGTTGGCGCGGACAACGTGACGGTCGTGACGGGCCCGCTGACGCAGGGCTGGCAGGCCGCCGCGCCTTACGACGTCATCCTGCTCAATGGGGCAACCGAGATCGTGCCGCAGGGGCTCGCCCGCCAGCTTAAGGTGGGCGGCCGATTCGTTGCCGTGCTCGGCCGCGCGCCGGCCAGCCAGGCGACGCTCTATCGTTGCGTTGCCGGCGACCTCAGCGGCTGGCCGGTTTTTGACGCCGCCGCGCCCGTGCTCCCGGGATTTGCCGCGCCCGCGGCCTTTGTCTTCTAGACAGCGTTTATGCGGATTTTTCGCAAGGTGTGGCGCGAAAGCACCAAAGGGGCGTCTTTCATTGCGAAAGTAGAGGTTTCCGCCCGTGTTCTGGGCCCTGCCCAGCCGCATTATGGCTAACATTAGGTCCTAGCGATTCAAGGGGCCGCGCCGCGAGGGGCGGACGGCGGCTGGCTGGAGTTCGGGGGATGCTGCGGGGTGCTCCGGGGCGGACGACGGCGCGGGCTGCGCAGATTGCAGCGCTGGGCGCATTCGTGGCCTTCTCGACCATCTCGCTTGCGGCAGATCGGGCGG
>VAZL01000245.1 GCA_005883445.1 Alphaproteobacteria bacterium
CCAAGCGCGCGCTCGATGCGCTCGATGTGGTGTTCGACGCCGGCGGTGCCGGCGATCTCTCCACCGCCAAGATCGACGCCATGCTGGAGGCCGGCTTGAACGCCGAGCGCGGCGTCACCGCGCTGATCCGGGGACAGCCGAGAGAAATCCTGCAACATCGCGCGTCCGAGGTCATCGAACGGCGTTTCGTGCTGCCGCACATCGCGCATGCTCCGCTCGAGCCGGTCAACGCCACCGCGAGCTACAAGGACGGCGCGGTCGAGATCTGGGGCCCGGTCCAATCGGTCACCGCGTGCCAGGAGGCGGTGGCGCACGCGGCCGGCTGCTCTTCCGACGACGTCAAGGTCAACGTCACGTTTCTGGGCGGAAGCTTCGGCCGCAAGATCGTGCCCGACTACGTGCTGCAAGCGGTGCAAGCGTCGAAGGCGGTGGGGCGTCCGGTCAAGCTCATTCGCTCGCGCGAGGAAGACATGCAGCACGACGTCTATCCGCCGAACTCGGGCGGCCGCTTTCGCGCGGTTCTCGACGACCGCGGCTATCCGCTGGCGGTGCACGCGCGCGTCGCCGGTCAGTCGCTGTTCGGCGCGGTGCGCAAGAGCTGGCTCGACCAGACGCCCGAGGGCGCCTGGGACGAGAGCATGGTCGACGGCATCTACAATCAGAGCTACCGGCTGCCGCACTTTCTGGTGGAGACCGTCGACACGCCGCTGCCGATTCCGGTCTACTTCATGCGCTCGGTGGGCTCGACCGCGGCGGTTTTCTTCTGGGAGAGCTTCATCAGCGAGCTCGCCCAGCGCGCCAATATCGACCAGTACGCCTACCGGCGCAATTTGCTGGCGGATGATCCGCTCGCGCTGCGCGTGCTCGATGCCGCCGCGCAGGCGTCCGGCTGGACCGCGCCCGCGCCGCCGAATACGTTTCGAGGCATTGCGTACAATTGCTACATCGGCCGCGGCGGGCGGTTCAAAACCTATGTCGCGGAGGTGGTGGAGCTTGCCCGCGTCGGCGGGCGGTTGGCGATCAAGCGCGTGTTCTGCGCCGTCGATCCCGGCCTCGTGGTCAACCCGAACACGCTCAAGGCGCAGGTTGAGGGCGGGATCGGATTTGCGCTCACCAACACGCTCAAGAGCAGGATCACGTTCTCGAACGGCGGCGCCGAGCAGAGCAACTTCTTCGACTATCCGCTGCTGCGCATCGACGAGATGCCGGAGATCGTCCCGATCGTGCTTGCCAGCGATCGTCCCCCGCAAGGGTTCGGCGAAGTGGTGCTCGCGCCGGTGGCTCCCGCGCTGGCGCAGGCCTTGCTCAGCGCGACCGGCCGGCGGCTCGACGTGATGCCGTTCCCGGATGATGCGTTCCGAGCCAACGCGTGAAAGGCTACCCGTCATGTCGGTGAAGTTTTCCGTCAATGGAATGCCGGCCGAGTTCGATGGGCCCGATGACGTCCCGCTGTTATGGGTCGTGCGCGAGCATCTCAACCTGACCGGAAGCAAGTTCGGCTGCGGCATCGGAGTTTGCGGCGCCTGCACCATGCATGTCGACGGCGTCGCGATGCGGACCTGCGTCATGCCTGTCATGATGGCGGATGGCCGTCAGGTCACGACCATCGAAGGCCTCTCGCACAACGGCGACCATCCGGTGCAAAAGGCCTGGATCGAGCTCGACGTCCCGCAATGCGGCTATTGCCAGTCCGGAATGATCATGGCGGCGGCGTCGCTGCTGAGCCGCCACCCCGATCCGAGCGACGCCGACATCGATCGGGAGATGACGAACCTCTGTCGCTGCGCGACCTATGTCCGCATTCGCGCCGCCATCCATCGCGCGGCAAAAATGCGATGAGGCAATCGCGGTGTGAACGCTTGTAATCTGTCCGCGAATGGGAGCGCACGAGTGCTTGGCGCCGCTGTGTTAGAGCCTATTCAGGTGAAGTGGAATCAGTACGAGCCGCGAACTCAGTCCTACCCTCCCCCTTGTGGGGAGGGTCGGCGCACCCAGGCAAGCTTGCGCAGCCTGCGCAAGCTTGGCTGCGCTGCGCCGGGGTGGGGGTCGTGCGGTGATCCGCTGACGGACCCCCACCCCCAACCCCTCCCCACAAGGGGGAGGGGAGCACACCGAGTGCGCGGCGTGATTACGCATCCAGCACAAACGAAAGTGGTCTAGGGAGGAGAACAGTGACGCGCATCGATTCCGAAACCGAGCACGAACCCAAGTTGCTGTTTCCCGGCCTCAAGTCGTTCTACGACATCGCTGTCCCGCTCGCCTGGCCGATTGTGCGCGTCGCAGTGGGCTGGAATCTGCTGGTGCACGGTTGGGGCAAGGTCGCGCGCGGGCCGGCGGCCTATATCCGCCCCTTCGTGGAGCAGGGATTCGATCCGGCGCTGCCCTGGATCTGGGCGGCGTTGATCATCGAGTTCGCCGGCGGGATCGCGCTCATCATCGGCCTGTTCACGCGCTTCTTCGCCGCCGCCGCCGCGGTGGAAATGCTGATCATCACGATCCTCTATTGGAAGGCTGGATTTTCGTGGCTCAATCGCGGTTACGCCATCGCGCTCCGGGGCGGAGGGCCCTACTCGGTCGATCGCCGGCTCGGCGTGGAGCTCTGAGCGCGCCAAGGTGACCAATGGAATTCGGCATTCAGTTCTTTCCGGCGGTCGGTCCCGACCAGAAGCCCGCCGATCAGTACTGGCGCGAGGCGCTCGAGCTCACGCAACTCGCGGAGCGGCTGGGCTTCACCAACGTGCGCACGGTCGAGCACTATTTTCTGTCCTACGGCGGCTACAGTCCCGATCCGCTCATCTTTCTCAGCGCTGCGGCGGCGGTGACGCGCTCGATGCGCCTCATCACCGGTGCGGTGCTGCCGGTGTTCAACAATCCGCTCAAGCTCGCGGGCCAGATCGGAATGGTGGACGCGATTTCCGGGGGCCGCCTGGAGGTGGGCTTTGCCCGCGCCTTCTTGCCCCACGAGTTTGCCCGCTTCGGCATCTCGATGGACGAGAGCCGCGCGCGCTTCGACGAAGGACTCGAGCAGGTCCGGCGGTTGCTCGAGGACGATAAGGTCACCGCGCGTGGCCGCTTCCACAGTTTCGAGAACGCGACCTCGTTGCCGCGCCCGACCCAGAAGCCGCGGCCGCCGTTCTGGATCGCGGCGCTGTCCACCAGGGAGTCGTTCGAGAACGCGGGTACGCTCGGCCACTATCTCATGGGCATTCCGCTCGCCGGCGCGCACATGGCAAGCTTGCTGCAGACCTATCGCGACGCCTGGACGGCGGCCGGACATGGCGGCCGCGGCAAGGTCATGCTCGCGTTCCACATGTATTGCGCGGACACCTCGGCCAAGGCCGCCGCCGTCGCCCGCGAGCCGCTCAACCAGTATCTCAAGTCGATCGTCGACGCGGCCTCGGGTTGGATGTCCGGTGTGTCCTCGCGCGACTATCCCAACTACCAGAAAATGATCGAGAGCCTGGCGCGGGAGACGTTCGAATCGCAGGTCGAGAAAAGCTTGGCTTGGATCGGTACGCCGGAGGAGATTCGCAGCGCCATCGAGAGTTATCACCGTGGCGTCGGCGGCTTCGAGTGCGCATCGCTGCAGGTCAATTTCGGCATGATCGGCCGTGCCGAGGCCGAGGCGTCGATGCTGTTGTTCGCGTGCGAGGTGATGCCGCATTTTGCCTAGGTTTGATCGAGGCCGAAGCGGCGTGAGTTGCCCGCGCGATGCTCGGCACCGCCGCGCCAGTGATTAACGAGTTTATAATGTAATTAGGAACCGCGATGGCCTGAGCCATGCGCGGGGAACTCCTAGGATGAATGTTCGTTTATAGAGGAGCGGGCGGGGGAACTTTTTCGGTGTTCCCGTGGCGGATAAACAGAGAGCAAAAGAGAACCGTCGGGATGAACGGTGGTCCCTTTCAGACGCCAAGCCGATGGTGTCCGCGCTGTTTGAGGAAAGCGGCGAGATCGCGGCCGTCGATCTCGGACTATTCGGAAAGCGCGCCGGCGAGATCATCGCGCGCGCAACGCGGCTGCCGCGCCGCAGACCGCATTAACAAGTTGCTGCAGCAGCGCCCTACCGGCTAGCCTGCGCCTTCAACGCCTGCACATCCGCCTCGCGGCGCAGCGTCATGACCGCGACCTTGCGCGCGCGGAAATAGGGAAGGACCACCTGCATCGGCGCGCCGTCGCGCTCCAGCAGGGAAATGTAGCGCGGCTCCGCGCCGCGCGTGGGCAGATCGAACGCCGTCCAGGCGGAGGTCTTGGGATCGTAGCGCAGCGCGCGGTCGGCGCCCCAGAGATTGGTCCAGACGTTGTGCTCCCTGTCGACCGCGACATGGTACGGCTGCTGCCCGCCGGGTAGCGGCACGTAGGTCGTGTCGTGGGTGCGCGTGTCGATGCGGGCAAAATTGGCGCCCCACGAGTTGCCGACCCACAGCACGTCGGCGTTCTTGTCGGTGCCCATGCGCCGCGGTCCTTGCGCCCACGGGAACGGATTGTTGAAGTCGGGCTGGTTGTAGGTCTCGTAGAACTTGCGTGTATCCGCGCTGACGCGATCCATCTCCTCCCGCACGGGTGCGAGCTTGACCTCCTGCGGCTTGTCCGTCGCGCTGTCGCCTTTGCCGATGATGTCGAGCGTCATTTCCGCCCACCAGCCGTTGCCGTCGCGGTCGCCGGCAGCGCCGTAGGTCACGCCGGTGCCGTTCGTGGTCTTGTAGGTGATGGATTTGAACTCGGTGAAGGTCTCGGTCGCGGGATCGAATCGCAACGCTCCGTCCGGCGCGGACGACCAGATCCTGCCTTTGCCGTCGTAGTCGACGGTCGTCGCCCCGCCCGTCGGCGACATTCCCTGCGGCGGCATATAGACGTCGATGCGCTCGGTCTTCGGATCCAGGCGGCCCAACCCGCCGCGGCCGTTGTTGACGTTGAACCAGATGATGCCGTTCGGGTCGCGGGTCATGCCGTGGGTCTGCGCGGCAAGACCGTTCACCGCCGGGACCTTGAACAGCTTGACCTCGCCGGTCTTGCTATCGATCTTGCCGATGGTGGTGCGTCGGTTCGGGATGTTGCAGGTAAACCAGAGCTGGCCGTCGAGATCGAGCCAGGCGTCATGCACGCCCCAGCCAGGGATGAGGACGGACGGCGTGCCGAGCGACCAATCGCTGCCGTCGTTCTGCACGAAGTTGCTCGGCAGGCTCGCGTCCGGATCGAGCGGCACGTCGTACTCCTTGAACATGACGCGCGCCGCCTCCCCGGCGGGACGCGGATCGGGGGTAAACCTCATGGCGCTTTCGCCGGGTCCGCGCGCGCGCGCGAGATAGGCCGCCAATTCCTTCTGATGGTAGTCGAGAATGCCGGAAGGCTTGCGCTCGTTACCCATGAACGTGCCGTAGACGTTGGCATTCTTCATCAGCTCGACGATGGCGTTCCAGCCGGCCTCGTCAAATCGGTGCTGAAGCGCGTAGCTCGCGGTGTGACAGCCGGTGCAAATATTGCGCACGAGCCGTTTCATGCGCTTGTCCTGC
>VAZL01000246.1 GCA_005883445.1 Alphaproteobacteria bacterium
GACCGGCTCGAAGATCGGCACGGCGACGTGGCCGCCGGTCGCGCCGCCGCCGAGCGTACGGCGCTTGCCGCCGGCGTTGTCGTAGCCGATCCAAACCGCGACGGTGACGTCGTTGGTGAAGCCGACGAACCAGGCGTCGTTCTCCTCATCGGAGGTGCCGGTCTTGCCCGCGACATAGGGGGCGAGGCTGGCGATCGCGCGCGCCGTGCCCCGCGCCAACACGCCCTGCAGCATGGTCTTGAGCTGATAGAACGCGGCGCGGTCGACCGAGGAGACCATGACCGACGATTTCGGGTCATGGCGATAGATCACGACGCCGTTGCGCTCGATCGAATCGATCACATGCGGGGCGGGATGCAGGCCTTCGTTCGCGATCGTCGCGTAGAATGCCGCGAGATCGATCGGCCGCACCGGCTGTGCCCCAAGCACGAATGGATAATAGCGCACGCAGTCACGATAGATCTGCGCTTCCACCGCGAGCTTGCATAGGCGGTCGAGGCTCGCTTCCGGCGTGCTCTCGATGCCGCCTTCGAGCAGATGGACGGTGGCGAGATTGCGCGAATTCTCGAGCGCCCGCCGCAGGGTGGTAATGCCTCCGAAGCCACCGTCGTAGTTCTTCGGCGTCCAGTAATCATGCTCGCGGGCGCGCCCGCCGCCCAGCGGGGGAAGCGTGATCGGCTCGTCGCTCACGAGCGTGTTGGGTTGCAGGCCGTTGCGCAGCGCCCCGAGATAGCTCAGCGGCTTGATGGCCGAGCCCGGCTGGCGCACGGCCTGCGTCGCGCGATTGAGCTGGCTCAGCGGATATGAGAAGCCGCCGGTCATGGCGAGAATGCGTCCGGTCCTGTTCTCCAGGGCGACCACCATTCCTTGCACCAGCGGGCGCACGCGCAGCTCGGCGCGCGCGCCGCTTTTGCCCTTGCCCTCGGTCACGCGCACCAGGACCACGTCGTAAGGCGCGAGCTTGCGTTGAGCGACCGCATTGTCGAGCGAGAGCGGCAGAATGCGTCCATCGGTCAGGCCGACGCGCCACGCCTCGCCTTTCTTGCCGGCCGGCTTCTCCACCACGATGGCGGGCGTCCAGTGCACGTCGTAGAGCGGCAGCCGCGCGTTCGCCAGCGCGCGCTGCCAGGCCGGGCGCTTGTCGCCGGTCTTCTTGTCCGCTTCGAGCCGCTGGACGGCTTGGGCGAGGCTCGCCTCGGCGGCGCGGAATTGGACGCGGCCGGTGCTGCGCTCGTAGCGCGAGAGCCCCTCCTGCAACGCCGCTTCCACCGCCCGCTGCAGTTGCGGATTGATGGTGGAACGCACCGTGTAGGAGTTCGCCGTGATCGCGTCGATTCCAGCAACCGATTTTGCCTCGCGCGCGACCTGATCGACGAAATGGAAGCCGGTGTCGCGGCGCGGACGTTCGTAGGGCACGAGCGCCGGCAGCGCGGGCAATCCACGGCCGGACTGCTCGGCCGCAATCGCGCCATCCTCCTGCAAGCGGCTGAGCACGTAGGCGAGCCGCTCCTGCGCGCGGCCCGGGTGCCGGTCGGGACTGAAATAATTCGGACCCTTGGTCAGGCCCGCAAGCAGCGCGCCTTCCTCGACCGTGAGCTCCTTCGCCGACTTGCCGAAATAGCTGCGCGCGGCGAGCTCGATCCCCCAGGAGCCGCGGCCGAGATAGACGGAATTGAGATAGAGGTCGAGAATCTCCGCCTTGCTGAGCGTACGCTCGACCCGCGACGCCACGATCATCTCGCGAATCTTGCGCTCGTAGGTCAGGTCTTCGCCCACCAGCAGGTTCTTGACGATCTGCTGAGTGATGGTCGAGCCGCCTTGCGGGCGCCCGGACGCGGCGAGATTGCCGATGAAGGCGCGGATCAAGCCGCGCTCGTCGATCCCCTTATGCTGATAGAAGCGTTTGTCCTCGGCCGCGAGAAAAGCCTTTTGCACCTGCTCGGGGATGTCGGCGAGTGGAACCCACACCCGCCGCTGGTTCTCCTCGAATACCTCCGCGAAGCGTTCGCCCTTGCGGTCGAGCACGACGCTCGCGCCCGGAAGCTTGAGGCCCTTGAGCTTGGTGTGATCGGGCAGATCGGCAGTTGCCTTGTTGTAGAAGTCGATGACGTCGCCGAGGTCGACCGCCGGCGCCGGCACGTTCTCGTTCTTGCAGAACTGCCGGTAGGCGGTTTGCAGATCGGCAAAATTGATGCCGTGAAAAACCTTGCTCTCGCCGGCGACCGCCTGCGGGTCGTCCATGGCGGTTGCGATCAGCTCCTCGAGGTTGATGTCCTCGATGTCGAATGCCTTGCGCATGTGCGTGCAGCCCGCGCGCAGAAGCTCTGCCACCTGCTGCTGATCGTGGGCGCGTTCGAAGCGCGTTTTCACCGCGTCGGGCGCGGTCGTGACCTGACTGAGCGCCAGCGCGGTCGCAAAAATCTTGACTAGGATCGATTCCATCGGACCGCGGCGGCCAAGGCCAAAGGCGAGAACAGCCCCTGCGTTAAGTCACCGCTACAAAATGGCTTTTTGGGGTGTCCGGTTCCTTGTGCGGAGAAATTTAGTGATCGCTTGCAGTTTGCTGGGAGGCAGCTCGTTGCAGGTGCGGCCCGCCACGGATGGGACAAATTCGTCGATCGGCGAGAAACATCCCATTGAAAACAGTGCCGAAATTTACCCTTCCGCGGCGGCTTCGCCGGGCATGACATAGCTCGACAACGAAAAAGGGGCCACCCGAAGATGGCCCCTTGGCGCGAATCGGCTTGTGATCGGTGCGCTATTCCGCCGCTGGCAACTGCGCCGGCTGCGGCGCCTCCGCGGCGGCGGCCTTGGCCGCGG
>VAZL01000247.1 GCA_005883445.1 Alphaproteobacteria bacterium
CGACGCGCGCAGCTTCATGATCACCGAGGGTCCGGTGGAGGTGATGCGCATGGTGCTTGCGCGCGAAATCTTTCGCGGCCAGGTCTAAGCGTCGCGCATTGCGGGCACGGGAGGCGACGTTGGCGGAACCGAAGCTCAATTACGAACGAGTCATGGCCTACCGGCCGAGCGACATTCGCGTGAACTACGGTGAGCGCGAGTGCATCCTCTATGCGCTCGGCATCGGCGCCGGCATGGACCCGCTCGATCCGGGCGAGCTCAAGTTCGTATACGAGCGCGCCGGGCTCGCGGCGTTTCCCACCATGGCGGTGGTGCTGGGCTGGCCGGGCCGAATGACCGATCCCGCCTTTGGCATCGACGAGCGCCTGGTCGTCGCCGGCGACCTCAAGGTGGTCCTGCATCGGCCGCTGGCTCCGAAGGCCAGCCTTGTGAGCCGGCCGCGCGTCAAGGAGGTCATCGACAAGGGCCCCGGCAACGCCGCCATCATCCAGAATACGCGCGACCTGATCGGCGAGGACGGAGCGCCGGTCGCTACCGTCGACAGCAGCACGTTTGCGCGCAAGCACGGCGGTTTCGGCGGCAAGGCGACGGAGACGCCGGCGCCGCACGCGGTGCCGCAGACGGCGCCGGAGAAAATCTGCGACCTGCCGACGCCGCCCAATCTCGCGCTTCTGTACCGCCTCAACGGCGACGAGAACCCGCTCCATGCCGATCCGGAGCGCGCCAAGGCCGCCGGCTTCGATCGTCCCATCCTGCATGGCGCGGCAAGCTTCGGCATCGCGGCGCGCGCGATCCTGCGGGAGTGCGCCGACTACCGGCCGGAGCGGCTGAAAAGCATCGAGGCGCGGTTCTCGCGGCCGGTCTTTCCCGGCGACACCATCCGCACCGAGATCTGGCGCGAGGGCGAGCGCATCTCGTTCCAGTGCCGCGTCGTCTCCCGCAACGACATCGTGCTCAGCAACGGGCTCGCGACGTTGCGGGCCTAGACGATGCCGCGGTTACTTTCCAAGCGCTTTCTTTTTCCAAAGCTCCCAGGCGCGCGCAAAATCTGTAGCCGCCGCATCTCTGGCTGTACCTTCCTCCGCAGAGATATAGTTGATCGGACCGCCGATCGCGATCGCGGTCGTCTGCAATCGGGCGTTCACCTCGGTGTAAATCGCGCGCCGGACAGCAATCTGCACGTCCGGGCCGACCACGACATTGCCATGCCCGCGCATCAGCGCCACCGGTTTGTCGCCAAGTCTCGATGCGAGGGACTTTCCGAGAGCTGCGTTTCGCACCAACATCCCCGCGCTGGCGGGATCGTGCGCGTCGCGGCTGTCCCACACGGGCACGCCGACCCATAGAAATGAAGCTACGTGAGCGACCGGCCGCATCGGCACTTGAGTGATGCCGAACGGAATCACTGCGGGCGAATGGCTGTGTATCACCGCCTTAACGTCCGGCCGCAGCTTGTAGATTTCACCGTGGATGAACCGTTCGATCACGCTGCGGCGGTCCTGCGGATCAATCGGGTTGGAATCGAGGTCGTACTCCATGATATCGCTCGCCGTTACCAAGATCGGCGCGCGCGAGCGCGACATCAAATAACGGTTGGGATCATTTGGATGACGGATACTCACATGTCCGTAGGCATCGAGCACGCCCTCCTCCGCAAGGATACGATTGGCCGCAACAAGGTCCTCGATGAGCGCCGGATCGACAGGGCCGCCGGAGGTGAGGGACGTTTGTGCGATGGCGGGACCAAGCTCCGCAGCAAATACCAAGGCGACCGTCGCGATCGCTAAGCGGGCAGGATGAATCATTCCGTTCCCCTCCTTGTCCGGATGCCTTACTTCATTGATCAGCGCGTAGGATGGGTTCGCTGCGCTCAACGCATCCTGCGTGCCCGTCCTACCTCGCCAACCGCCGCGTCGCCTTCATCCGTTGCACGCTGTCGCCGGCGAGATGGCTCCAGATGATGGCGTCGCGCACGAGCTTGTCGGCGCGTGGCGCAAGCACGTCCGCGCCGGCGTGAAGCTCAAGGTTGAGCTCGGTCACCTCCTGGATCGCGTCGGTGGAGAAATTCATGCACAAGCCGGCATTGGCCGAATGCAGTTTGCGGTCGTGCTCCCAGGCGATGCGCATCACGAACGAGCGCAGCTTTGCTTCTTCGTGCGCGCCAGCGTCAACGCCATGCCGCAGGCGTCATCGCAGACCCCGAGCGCGTTGGCCGCGAGCTCGAGGTCGCCGAACAGGTCTCCGCCCGTGCGATCGCCGGCCTGCTGGGTCTTCATGTCCGAGCCGTTGACGGGGCCCACGACATTGGCGTGCGGCACGCGCGCGTTCTCGAAGATCATTTCGCCGTTCTGGTAGAAGCGCCAGCCGTCCTTGTTGAACACCTTGCCGATGCGGAAGCCGGGCGTGTCGCGCGGCACCAGGAACATGGTGGTGCCTTGTCTCAGCGGCGCGTTCGGGTCGGTGCGCGCGTCGATGAAGAACAGCTTGCCGACGCTGGCATTGGCGATGAAGCACTTCTCGCCATTGAGGATCCATTCGTCGCCGTGGCGTTCCGCCCTGAGCTTGAGGCCGGCCTTGGGATCGTCCGGCGGCAGCCGGTTGTCGGAGCCCGCGCTCGGTTCGCTGATCCCCTTGCCGAGCAGGAAGGTATCGTCCTCCAGGAACGGTTTGAGAAAGCGGCGCTTCTGCTCCTCGCTGCAGGCCGCCGCGATCAGGTGGCTCCACTTCCAGCATTGGCTGAAGGTCTTGGAGATCGCGCTGTCGGCCTTGGCGAGTTCCGCCATGACCAGCGCTTGCGTCACGAAATCGGTGCCGTGGCCGCCCCATTCCTTGGGCACCGCCAGGGTGCGAAAGCCGAGCTTGGAGCCTTTCTTGATGATCTCCCAGTCGAACGTCTCGCGCGGATCGGCAATCTCGTCGCGCTCTAGCGAGATTGGGCGGATTTCCTCCTCCGCGAATTTGCGCGCCGTCATCTGCCAGGAGCGCTGCTCGTTGCTCAGGGTAAAATCCATGGGCCTTTCCCTCGGTTCATTCGGCCGCGAGCACCGCGGCGCTCGCCGGCCGGCGATAGCGCGCCAGCGCCTCGGCGATGCGCAACTTCGCCTCGCTGTTGCCTGCGCCCGCGTGGAGGCAGATGCGCGCATCGTGCACGTATTTCTGCAGCGGCATGTCCCGCATCACGCCCATGGCGCCGAAGCATTCCGCCGCATCCTTGACGGCGCGGTAGATCGCCTCCGACGCGAAGACGGCGGCGATGGTGGTGAGCGGCAGATCGGGCAGGCTGCGGTCGGCGAAGGCGTCCGGGTGGTCCGAGGCCCAGGCGGCCTGCCAAATGGCGGCGCGTGCGACTTCGAGCCGGATCGCGATCTCGGCGAGCTTGGCGCCGATCGCCTGGTGCTCGATGATCGGGCGCCCGCCCTGCGTGCGCACCTGCGCGTAATCGAGCGCCGCCTCATAGGCGGCGCGGCCGATTCCGAGATTGAGCGCCTGATCCTGCGGGATGTGGCGCCCGGCATCGGCCGCGAGCGGACTTTCCACGCCGAGAAAATTCTCCGCCGGTACGCGGCAGTCGTCGAACGCTACTGCGCCGCAGGCGCCGTGACGCGAGCGCGTGGCCGTCCCGGTCTCGGTCACGCTCAAGCCCGGGGTGTCGCGCGGTACCAGCAGCGTGGCGATGCCGCCTTCGCCGACGCTTGCCCGCACGACGAACAGCGTCGCCAGCGATGCGCCGACGACGCCGTCCTTGCTGCCGCTGACGACCCAGCCATCGCCCGCGCGCACCGCGGCAGTCTTGAAGGGCGCGTGGCTCGTCTGCGGTCGGTGATAATTGATGCCGAGCGCGGCATCGCGATCCGCCTCGTGCTCGGCGAGCGCGAGGTGATAGCGGTGGTCCGTGAGGAACGGTGGCAAGAAGCGCGCCCGCTGCTCCGCCGTCATCAGCCGGTCGAACAGCGCCTGCGCGAGCGTCGATGTCTGCGCCAGCACGGCGGCGACGTCGGGGTCGCCGGCGGCGAGTTCCTCGGTGACGATGCAGCAGGTGAGGTTGTCGGCGCCGGCGCCGCCACAATCCTCGGACAGCGCGAGCGTGCGCAGCCCCATCTCCGCGGCCTTGTCGAGCGCCTGCACCAGCAGCGGCCGCGCGCGCGCCTCCAGGCGCTCCGGCTTGAGGGCGAGCGGCTTGATTACCTCCACAACGAAATCGCGGACCGTGTCGCGGATTTGCAACTGCTCCGGACTGAGGTGAAGGTTGTACATTCAACGTCTCCGATTTGCTGCGGTACGACAGCGGAGTGTTGCGTCGACGGCGATGGCGAGCAGGCGTTGCAAGTCTTGCGTCACCCGCGGGCAGAAGCGCGTCGAAGACGCGCGTGAACGCGCTTTAGCCCCGCGGGTCCATCTTCTTCGCAAGAATTTTTCATGAGTGGGATGGATTGCCGGGTCAAGCCCGGCAATGACCACCGTTGGGTCACTGCCAACGACCACTGATATCACTCTCCCTTGATGCCCGCGGTCTTGATCACGCCCGCCCATTTCTCCAGGTCCTTGCCGATGAGCTCGCCGAAACGATCGGGGGTAAGCGCAAACGGCGTGACCTGCTGCTCGGTGAGCTGCTTGACCACCTGCGGGTCATGCATGATCGCGAGCGTCTCCCGGGAGAGCCGCTCTACGATCTCCTTCGGCGTGCGCGCCGGCGCTACGATGCCGACCCACGGCGCCATTTCGAATCCCTTCACCGTTTCGGCGACCGCCGGCACGTCGGGGAGCGCCGGCATGCGCTTGGGCTCGGCCACTGCCAGCGCCACCAATTGCCCGGCTTGAACGCTTTGCAGCAGCGTCTGAACGTTGTTGAATCCCATTTGCACTTCGCCGCCGATCAGCGCCAGTGACGCGGGCCCCGTGCCCTTGTAAGGCACGTGCAAGAGCTTCACGCCGGCGGCCTGGGAAAACAGCTCCATTGCCAGATGGCTGAAGTTTCCGACCCCGGCGGAAGCATAGGCCAGTGCCCCGGGCTTCGCCTTCGCAAGCGCGATCAGGTCCGACACCGAACGCGCCGGCACCGACGGATGCACGGCCAGCATCCCCGGAAAGCGCACCATCGTCGCAACCGGCACGAAGTCGCGCAGCGGAGCGTAAGGGAGCTTCTCGTAGAGCGAAGGGTTGACCACCAGCGGCGTGTTGGAGCAGGCCGAAATCGTGTAGCAGTCGGGATCGGATTGCATCAGCGCTTGCAGGCCGATGGCGCCGTTGGCGCCGGCGCGGTTCTCGACGAATACCTGCTGCCCGAGCCGCTCGGAGAGATGCTTGGCGGCAAGGCGCGCGATGAAGTCGGTGCCGCCTCCCGCCGGGAACGGCACGATCATCTTGATCGCCCGTTGCGGCCAGGTTTGGACCGGCGCTTGCGCCCCAGCCGCCCCCGGCAACGCGCCTGCGAGCGCGAGCGCCACGGCGAGCTTGGCAAGATGAATGCGCATGTTCGTCCTCCCGATGTCGCGCCGGTTGCTCCG
>VAZL01000248.1 GCA_005883445.1 Alphaproteobacteria bacterium
CGCCGGCTTCAAGGTGTTGTCGGGAAATTTGTTCGACTCCGCGATCATGAAAACGAGCGTGATCTCGGAAGAGTTCAGGCAACGCTATTTGTCGAATGCAAAAGACCCTAACGCCTTTGAAGGCCGCGCCGTCGTGTTCGACGGGCCCGAAGATTACCACCACCGCATCGACGATCCGTCGCTCGAGATCGATGCGAGCACGATGCTGTTCATCCGCGGCGTCGGGCCCATCGGCTATCCGGGCTCGGCGGAGGTCGTGAACATGCAGCCGCCGGCGGCGTTGATCAAACGGGGCATTACCTCGCTGCCCTGCATCGGCGACGGACGCCAGTCCGGGACCTCCGCCTCGCCATCGATCATCAACGCCTCCCCCGAGGCGGCGGTGGGTGGCGGGCTTGCCATGCTCAAGACCGGCGACCGCGTGCGCATCGACCTCAACAAGGGTAGCGCCAACATGTTGGTGGCGGACGCCGAACTCGCGCAACGCCGCGCCGCGCTGGAGAAACAGGGTGGCTACAAATATCCGCCGAGCCAAACGCCGTGGCAGGAGATACAACGCGGCATGGTCGATCAGCTCGCCGACGGCATGGTTCTCAAGCCCGCTGTCAAATATCATCGCGTCGCGCAAAAGAGCGTGCCGCGGGACAACCACTGATCCGCCGTCTCGCGCCATGCGATGGGCGAACGCGGTTCACGAAAATTGGCTGCGGGTGAACGGCGGGCATCGGACCGAGGCAAGCGCTTCCCGCGTGAACCAAAGGCCGTGAATGCCGTTATCTGCGGCAGGGAGAAACAGGCCATGGCTTTACGTCTGCAAGGCAAGCTCGCGCTCGTCACCGCGGCGGGACAAGGGATCGGCCGCGCCATCGCCGAGGCATTTGCGGCCGAAGGCGCCCGCGTGATAGCCACCGATTTGGAAGAAAAGAAACTTGAAGGCGTCAAAAGCGTAAAGCGCTGCAAGCTCGACGTGCGCTCGACCGCGGCGATCGAGGCGCTCGCGAAGGAGACCGCGACCGAGTTCGGCGCACTCGACGTGCTCGTCAACTGCGCCGGCTACGTGCATCATGGCAGCGTGCTCGACTGCTCCGAGCAGGATTGGGACTTCTCCTTCGATCTCAACGTGAAATCGATGCATCGAATGATCAAGGCGTTCCTCCCGGGCATGCTGCAGAAGAAGGCAGGCTCGATCGTCAACATTTCGTCCGCGGTGTCGTCGATCCGCGGGGTTCCCGATCGCTATGCCTATGGCGCAACCAAAGCCGCCGTCATCGGGCTCACCAAAGCGGTGGCGGCCGACTTTATCCGGCAAGGCATCCGCGCCAACGCGATCTGTCCGGGCACGATCGAATCGCCCTCGCTCGAGGACCGGATCAAAGACCGCTCGCGCGCCACCGGCAAATCGCTGGTGGAGGTGGAGAAGGCGTTCGTCGAACGCCAACCCCTGGGTCGTCTCGGCCGGCCCGAGGAGGTGGCCGCGCTCGCGGTTTTTCTCGCCTCCGACGAGTCGAGCTACATCACCGGGCAACCGCACCTGGTCGACGGCGGGATGGCGCTCTAGGTGCCGGAACCCATATATTCGGAGCTAGATGACCCTGGACCGCAACCAATTCTTAACTGCCTGGAGATTGCCTATGACAATGGCAATTGCGCGAGCATGCCGTTTTTTTGTTCGGAACGCTCAGTGAATCGATGAGTTGTCGTATCCGTACCGATCGCGCCAGCTTCCCTTAATTTCCACGCACTGGGTCTGCGCCCCGCACGCAATGGCACCCTTTTCCGGACGACCGTGATGTCAAACTCCATTCCCTCGCTTCCTTCCGATCTCAAGCCATTCGCCTTTCTGCTCGACGTCGACGGGACGATTCTCGACCTCGCACCCACGCCGCGCGGGGTTTTCGTTTCGCACGAGCTGCGCGATACCCTGACGCGACTTTGGCAACGGACCGATGGCGGCGTCGCTTTCGTAAGCGGCCGCCCGGTGAGCGAGCTCGACCTCATCTTCTCCCCGCTACAATTGCCGGCGATCGGCGGTCACGGCGCCGAGCTTCGCACCACTCCCGGCGCCGCGCCGGAGGCGCCGCGGCTGCCCGCACTCGATCCCGCCGTGAAGCGGCAGTTTGCCGCCATCGCCGAGGCTGGTCCCGGCATCATCCTGGAGGACAAAGGCTACTCGCTTGCGCTCCATTACCGGCTGGCGCCGGACAAAGGGGACCTGGTGCGCGCGGCTGCTGCCAAGATTTGCGCCGGAGTGAAGGGCGCTTCGATCGAGCTCTTGCCCGGCAAATTGGTGGTGGAAATCAAGCAAACCGGTTTCACCAAGGCGACCGCCGTTCGCGAACTGATGACCTATCCGCGCTTCTCCAGCCGCCGTCCCATTTTCCTCGGCGACGACGTGACGGATCTGGGCGTGTTCGAGATTCTGCCAGATTTCGATGGCATTGGCATTTCAGTCGGCCGAAACGTCCCCGGCGTCGAGGCTCGCTTCGGGCAGCCAGCGGATGTTCGCCGCTGGCTCGCGCAAGTCTCTCGCAACGACGCATTCGCGACCTCATGACCGACCACGGGCTTGATCTTGCCGTCATCGGTAACGGACGCACGGCCGCGCTCGTCGATCCGACCGCGCGTCTGGTTTGGTGGTCCTATCCCCGCTTCGACCGCGATCCGATCTTCTGCCGCCTGCTTTCGGGCGACGAGGAGAAGGGATTTTGCGACGTCGTGCTCGACAATATGGCCGATTTCCAATCCGAATACCTCCGCAATACCGCGGTGGTGTCGACGGTGCTCACCGATCGCAACGGCGGCGCCGTCCGCATTACCGATTTCGCCCCGCGCTTCCGGCAATTCGGCCGCGTCTTCCGGCCCCCGCAACTCATCCGGATGATCGAACCGGTGGCCGGGCTGCCGCGCATCACGCTTCGTTTCCGCCCGACGCACGATTACGGGCAGGCGTTCACCCATCGTTCCGTCGGCAGCAATCATATCCGCTTCATCCACGAGTCGACGGTCATCCGCCTCACGACCGATGCGCCGCTGTCCTACATCGAGAGCGAAGCTCCTTTCGTGCTCACGCGGCCGCACCATCTCGTGTTCGGCGTCGACGAGCGCTTTCAAGACGAGCTCGAAACCACCTGCCGCGAATTCTGCGACCGCACCATCGACTATTGGATGGATTGGTCGCGGGGTCTCTCCATTTCCTACGATTGGCAGGATGAAATCATCCGCGCCGCGATCACGCTCAAGCTCAGCAACTTCGAGGAAACCGGCGGCATCATCGCGGCCCATACCACCTCCATTCCCGAAGCTCCGGGATCCGGCCGCACCTGGGACTACCGCTACTGCTGGCTGCGCGACGCCTATTTCGTGGTGAAGGCGCTCAACCGCATCGGCGCGACGCAGACGATGGAGGATTTCATCGCGTTTACGCTGAGCATCGCGTCCAACCCCGACGAGCCGTTGCGGCCGGTCTACGGAAGGGTTATCGTGGGGATGGGCCGGTGCGCATCGGCAACGCCGCGGCCGAGCAGGTTCAAAACGATACCTACGGCAGCATCATCCTCGCTGCGATGCCGATGTTCTACGACCGGCGCCTGCCACGGCTCGGCGACGAAGGGCTTTTTCGGCTGCTGGAGACGCTCGGCAGCAAGGCCGGCGAGCTCGCGTTGGAAGCCGACAACGGCATTTGGGAATATCGCGGCCGCCAACGCATCCACACCCATTCGACCGCCATGTGCTGGGCCGGCTGCCACCGGCTTGCCGCCATTGCGCGTCGATTGGGCCTGCCGGATCGGGCGGCGCACTGGAGCGCCGTGGCCGAGCCGGTCCACCACGCGCTGCTGCAGGGCGCCTGGAACGAGAAGCGTCAAGCGTTTACCGCCGCCTTCGGGTCGGAGGACCTCGACGCCAGCGTTTTGTTGCTGCCCGATCTAGGCGTGATCGAAGCCGACGATCCGCGCTTCGTCAGCACGGTCAAGGCGATGGAGCGTGAACTTTTGCGCGAGAAGCACGTTATGCGCTATGCTTCGCC
>VAZL01000249.1 GCA_005883445.1 Alphaproteobacteria bacterium
GTCGATGTGCGGCCCGCCGCCCTCGAAGCCGCGCGCCCACAGCCAGATATGGTCGGACAGCAGCAGCGCGACGCGGCCGTCGCCTTCGCGCGACAGCACCAGCAACGGTTTGTTGTCCGGGCCGTGCATCACGGTCGTGCCTTTGGATGCTCGGCTGTCGACGACGCGGAACCAGCGGCTCCAATGCGGCGGGTCTTCGTCGGCGCCCTCGAGGCCGCGCGTCACTGGATGGCGCTTGCCGAGGTCGGTGAGCTGCGCACGAAACGCGCCGTCGGTAGTGCGGCCGTTCGGCTCGGCCGGCAGAATGACGTCGAGCGGCGTGCGCCAGATGCTGGTCGGGCTGGCGTAGTCGGGCCCGGCCGCCACCAGCACCGCGCCGCCCTGGCGCACATAGCGCGCGATATTGTCGAAATAGATGATCGGCAGCACCCCTTGCCGCGCATAGCGGTCGAAGATGATGAGCTGGAAGTCGTTGATCTTCTGCTGGAACAGCTCGCGCGTCGGAAAGGCGATCAGCGACAATTCGTTGATCGGCGTGCCGTCCTGCTTCTCCGGCGGGCGCAGAATGGTGAAATGCACGAGGTCGACGCTGGCGTCGGACTTGAGCAGGTTGCGCCACGTTCGCTCGCCCGCATGCGGCTCGCCCGACACGAGCAGGACGCGCAGCTTGTCGCGCACGCCGTCGATGGAGACGACCGCGCGATTGTTGACGCCCGTGAGCTCGCCCTCGAGCGCAGAGGCTTCGATCTCGACGATGTTCGCCCCGGCATGGGGTATCGGCACGGTGACGCTGACGTTCCCGCCCACGCGCACGGTGCGGTTCTCGATCGCCTCGCCGTCGCGACGCACCGCCACCTGCGCCGAGCCCGCCGGCGCGCCCTGATCCTCGACGCGGAAGGTGATGGTCTGCGCTTGCCCGACGATGCCGAAGCGCGGGGCGGTCACCAGCACGACGCGGCGGTCGCGCTCGCCCTTGTGACCGGTGATCAGCCCGTGCACCGGCGCGGCAAAGCCGAGCGCCGCGACCTCGCCTGGCACGTCGTGCACGCGCCCGTCGGTGATGAAGATGGCGCCCGCCACGCGGTCGTGGGGAACGTCGGAGAGCGCCGAGGACAGCGCCGTGAACAATCGCGTGCCGTCGGTCTCGCCGTCGGCCTGCACCGCCACCTGCGCCGAGCCCGCCGGCGCGCCCTGATCCTCGACGCGGAAGGTGATGGTCTGCGCTTGCCCGACGATGCCGAAGCGCGGGGCGGTCACCAGCACGACGCGGCGGTCGCGCTCGCCCTTGTGACCGGTGATCAGCCCGTGCACCGGCGCGGCAAAGCCGAGCGCCGCGACCTCGCCTGGCACGTCGTGCACGCGCCCGTCGGTGATGAAGATGGCGCCCGCCACGCGGTCGTGGGGAACGTCGGAGAGCGCCGAGGACAGCGCCGTGAACAATCGCGTGCCGTCGGTCTCGCCGTCGGCCTGGCCGGCCTCGACGAAGCGCACCTCCATGCCGGGAATGCGTGCAAGCCGCTCCGCCAGCGCCGCGCGCACCGCCTCGGTTTGCTGCCAGCGGTCGCCGAACTCCTGGCTTGGGCTCTTGTCGACGACGACGGCGGCGACCGAGGTCAGCGGGTCGCGGTCTTCGCGCGTGATCGACGGATTGGCGAGCGCGAGCACGAACAGCGCGAGCGCGATGGCGCGAACCAACGCGGCGCGGGTGCGGGCGAACACGAGCAGCAGCGCGAGCGCGAACGCAACCGCAGCCGCCGCCCACACGACGTAGGCGGGTACGAGCGGCGAGAATGAGATTCCGAGATTCAACCGTTCATACTCCTAAATTGGGCCACGTGTCCCGGATGCGGTGCAGCGTGCAGCGCGTCAGCGCGGAACGGTGCACCGCTGATCCGGGATCGTCACGGACCGTAACGGTCCCGGCTCTGCAGCGCACCGCTACGCTTCGCTTCGCGCTGCGCTGCGTCCGGGACACGCCGCTTGAGTTCGTGCCCATATGCCTGCGCGGGGACGACAGGTTCTCACTGTCCCAGCCGCTCCAGCAGCGCCGGAACGTGGACCTGGTCGGCCTTGTAGTTGCCGGTGAATGGCCTGGCCGTCTTGGCGCATCGCCCAGGCGCCGGCGAAATCGTTCGACGTGATGATGATCGACGATACGCCGTCGCCGGCGCGCGCCGGACGGCTCACCGGCTCGTCCTCGTTGACGGCAGGCAGCGCTTCCACCCACAGCTGGCCGGAGCTGAAGCGGCCGGGAAAGTCCTTCAAGAGATAGAACGTCTTCGTCAGCACGTGGTCGCGCCGCACCGGCTCGAGCTCGGGAATGTCGAGCGAGGAGAGGATGGCGCGCAGCGCCTGCATGCCCGGCCCGCGGGTTTCGCCGCCGGCGCCGGCAGGCGCTTCGACCGCGTCGCGCGTGTCGAACAAGACGGTGCCGCCCTGCTTCATATAGGCGTCGATGTGCTCGAGCGCCTCGCGGTTGGGCTTGGCCGCGCTCGGCACGATCGGCCAATAGATCAGCGGATAGAACGCAAGCTCGTCGCGCGCGGGATCGAGCCCGACCGGCTCGCCCGCCTCGAGCGCGGTGCGCTGGGCGAGGAACAAGGTGAGCCCCTGCAGCCCGGCCTTGCTGATGCGGTCGACCTCCTCGTCGCCGGTGAGGACATAGGCGAGCCGCGTCTCGAGCGTCGCTCGCAAGGCCTGCTCGTCGGCGCCGCTCGCGCCCGCGGATGTTTGGCCCTGCGCCAAGGCGTGCGGCGACGCGATGAGCGCCGCGGCCAGGATGGCGATCACAAGCGCGGTCACCGCCGGCCGCCGGCGGCGCAGGAGTTGCCCGATCCCGCCGGCGAGCAGGAACACCACGAGCGCGTCGAGCGCGAGCAGCGCGAGCGCGCCCAGCAGGATGGGTCCGCGCAGATCTTCAGGTTCGCTCATTCGGTAGGCCTCCCGGACCGCGTGGAGCGCGGAGAAATCGAGCGGCGCGAGCCGATCGTCGGGCGCGAGCGCGTTGACCGCCAGCAATCCCTCGGGCGGCCCGTAAAGCCCCGGAGGATGATCGAAGGTCGCGCGCCCGCTAAAGCTCGCCGGCACTGGGCGCGCGGTCGTCGGCGGCGGCCCGAACAGGCCGAATCCGTCAAGAATGCGCGTCGGCGGCAACACTTCGCGGCTGTTGCGGGCGCCGGCGCCGGTGGCATCGCTCGCCGCCACCGAACCGGCGTAGGACACGATTCGCTTGAGCATCTCGACGAATGTGCCCGATAGCGGCAGGTCTGACCAGCGCGTATCGGCGGTAACATGAAACAGCACGATCAGCCCCTTGCCGCGGCGTTGAGCGGTCACCAGCGGGGTGCCGTCGGCGAGCGTGGCCCAAGTGCGCTCGGTCAGCGTGGCATCGGGCTCGGCCAGCACCTGGCGGCTCACGCTGACGTCGCTCGGCACCACCATGCCGAAGAACGGGCTCTCGCGCGCGAAGGCGTTGAGCTGCTGCGGCTGCTCCCACGACAGGCTGCCGCCGAGAATACGCCCGCCGCGTCTGAGTTTCACCGGCACAAGATCGTCGTCGGCGGCCGCGAGATGCGGGCCGGCAAAGCGCACCAGCACGCCACCGTCGTCGAGCCAGCGCACGAGGCGATCGCGCGCCTCGGCGACGTTGCCCACGTCGGCGAGGATCACCATCGGCAGCCGTTGTTCGATGAACTGGTTCACCGCCTGCGCCGGCGAGCCGCGATCGGCCAGCCGTACATCGGCGAAGGGCCCGAGCGCGCGCGTGAGGTAGTAGGTCGAGGCCAGAAGCGGCTGCGCGGTGTCGGCGGTCGATCCGGTGACGACGCCGATCGAGCGCCGCCGCCAGCGCTTGTCGAGCAGCGCCACCGCGCCCGCCGAGCGCTCGCCTGCGATTTCCAATCGCGCGATGTCGTTGAGGATCTCCACCGGCATCGTGAGCTCGGCCTCGCTCTCGCGCTCGCCGTCCCTGAAGGTGAACGAGGTATCGCCGAGCGGGAGGCCCTTGAGGTCGAGCGCGCGCACGGTGCCGGTTTCGCCAGCGCCGTTGCTCGCGCGCAAGACTTTCACCGTCAGCGCGCCCGCGGCGTTGTCGGCGGCTGCGAGCGCGCGCGCGCCTGCGACGCCGCCGTCGATCACGGTGATGGACCGCTGCTCGATGAGCCGCCCGAGCGCCGCGACGAACTCGCTGCCGCCGCCGAGATCAACGCCGTCGGAGAGCCAAACGAGCTCGACCTCGGGCGTGGCGGCGAGGAAGCGCCCGAGCGCCGGCAGCGCATCCGCGCGCTCGACCGCGTGCGGCTTCGGCTTGATCTGCTTGATCCGCACGCGCGCGGCCGCCGGCGTCTCGAAGGAAATGTCGCGCGCCGGCTCCGAGAGCGGGATCAGCGCGACGCCGCGCTGATCCGCTTCCGCGCGTGCGATCAGATCCTCGGCGGTGCGCATGCGCGCGTCCCAGGTGCCCGCGGCCGGGAAGCCGTCGTCGACCAAGAGCGCGAGCGGCGCCTTGGCGGTCGAGGTCGCAACCGGCGGATTCCACAACGGACCGGCGGCCGCGATGATCACGAGCGCGGCGAGCGTCAGACGCAGCAGCGTGAGCCACCACGGCGTGCGTTGCGGCGTCTCCTCCCGGGGCGCGATGTCGAACAGGAGCCGCGTCGGCGGGAACGCGATGCGGCGCGGCTGCGGCGGAATGAGGCGCAGCAGCCACCACAGCACCGGCAGACTCAAGAGCCCGAGCAGGACCAGCGGCTGGGCGAAGCCGAGCGGGAGCCCAGCGATCATGCCTGCCTCCGTGCTTGCCCGGCGACGCTCAGACGGCCGCTGACCATCGCGCCCGGAGGAGGCGCGCCCAGACGCGCATGCAGCGCGAGCAAGAGTTCGGTCGCCGGCCGGTCGGTGCGATGGATGGTGAAGCTCCAGCCGAGCTTGTCGGTCTCGGCGCGGATTTCCGCGCGATGACGCGCGACGCGCGTCTCGTATTCATGCTTCCAGGCCTCGGCGCGGCCGGCGGTAATCGAGCCCGCGCCTTCGGGCTCGATGAACTCGACGCGGCCGGAATAGGGAAAGGTCTCTTCCGCCGGATCGACGATCTGCACGGTGTGGCCGTGGGCGCCGGTTGCCGAGAGCTGCGCCAGCGTGGCGCGCACCTGCGCCATCGGGCTCCAGAAATCCGACACCACCAC
>VAZL01000250.1 GCA_005883445.1 Alphaproteobacteria bacterium
ATGTCGCCGAGTTTTCGAGCTCGGAATTCGTGCAGCGCTTTGCCAGCAAGCAGTGCCCGTTCGTCGCCATTCCGGTGTTTCCGTCGCGGGCGTTTCGCCACGGCTTCATCGCCGTTCACCGCAAGGCGGGCATCAAGACGCCCAAGGATCTCGAGGGCAAGCGCGTGGGCGTCCCTTTGTTCACCATGACCGCGGCCATCTACATCAATGGGCTGCTGCAGCACGAATACGGCGTCGATCTCAGGAAGATCCATTGGGTTCAAGGGGCGATGAACACCGGCGGCGCGCACGGCAGTCCGACCGTGTTGCCCCTGCTCAAGCCCATGCCGATCGAGCAAAACACCTCGAACAAATCGATGAGCGACCTGATCGAGGAGCGCGTCGTCGACGCGACGCTGGGCACGAGCCTGCCCGAGGCGATCCGCAGCAACCCGGACATCGTGCGCCTCTTCCCCAATTACGTGGAGCTCGAAAAGGCGTTCTACAAGCGCACGAAGATCTACCCGATCATGCATCTCGTCGCCATCCGCAAACAGCTCCACGAGCTATATCCCTTCATTGCCACGAGCCTCTACAACGCGTTTTGCCAATCCAAGAAGATCGCGCTCGAGAAAATGTTCAATCTGCGGGCGCTTCGCTACATGACGCCGTTCCTCATGCGCGACATCGACGAAATTTACGAGCTGTTCGATGGCGATCCGTGGCCGTACGGTCTTGAGCCCAACCGGCCGACGCTCGAAGCCTTCGTCACCTATCTCACCGATCAGTCGTTGATCGCGGCGCCCGTTCCGGTGGATGATCTCTTCGTTCCAACCTACTAGGGCAACCGGTCCTCATCCTTTCCGAAAAGCACATCACCTCGGGTCAGCCAGCCATGAGCAATCTCGACGCCCTCATTCAAGACCTCGTCATCGCCAATCGCATCCTGGCGCGAGAGGAGGTGGTGGACGCATATGGCCATGTCAGCATTCGCCATCCCGACAATCCGAAGCATTTTTTCCTCGCCCGCTCGCTCGCACCCGAACTGGTCGAGCCTCACGACATCGTGGAATTGGGCCTCGACGGACAGCCGGTGCGCGACGAAAAGCGCTCGCTCTATCTCGAACGATTCATTCACGCCGCCATCTATGAGGCCCGACCCGATATCAACTCGGTGGTGCACGCCCACGCGGAGGACATTCTGCCGTTCGGGATCGCGCAGGCGACGCCGCTTCGCCCCGTGATTCATTCCGGCAGCTTCATCGGCGCCAACGTCCCGGTGTGGGACATCGCCGACAAATTCGGCGATACCAACCTGCTCGTCACCAACATGGAGCAGGGGCGCGATCTGGCGAAATGCCTCGCCGACAACAATGTCGCATTGATGCGCGGTCACGGCTTTGCTTCGGCGGGGCGCTCGCTCATCGAGGTGGTGCGGATGTCGGTCTATCTGCCGCGCAACGCGCGCGCGCTCCTGCACGCCAAGCAATTGGGGGGTGAGATCAAATATCTGCGGCAAGGCGAGATCGATGCCCGCAACCGCGGCTATAGCCCCTATTCGGCGGAAACCTGGCGGGCCTGGGAATACTGGGCGAACAAGGCCGGCTGCGGTCACATGCTCAGTAAGCCCGATCACGCGCAGGCCCATAAGAAGTCGTGAGCGGTCTCGCCACGCGGGAAGAAGGCCGATTTCGCCGGCGCTGCGTCCGAGCTACGCTCGTGCGACGAAGGTCCTTTTGACCCTTCGGGGTGCAAGGGGAGCGCGTGCATGCCGCCACCGGCATCAACTTTTCGCGTCCAAGGGAGCGAGTCATGAGTTCGGCGCCAGAGAATCTCGAGAGCTATCTGTCCGGTCGTTGGCTGCGCGGGGAGGGGGTCGAGACCAGGTTGGTCGATCCGGTCAAGGGCGACGAGCTGGCGACGGTTTCAGCAAAAGGCCTCGATCTCAAAGGCGCGCTCGAATTCGCCCGCAGCGAAGGCCAGCGCGGGCTGCGGAACTTGAGCTACGCCGAGCGCGGCAAGCTCGTCGGCGCCGTCGCCGACGTGCTGGTCGCCAACCGCGCACGCTATGAAGATATGGCCATCGCCAATTCCGGCAACACCAAGGTGGACGCGGCCATCGACATCGACGGCGGCATCGGCACGCTGAAATATTACGCCCGACTCGGCGGCGGGCTGGGCGATGCGCGCATGCTGCTCGACGAAAAGGCGGTGCGGCTCGCCAAGGCTGAGAACTATCAGGCCATCCACCTGATGGTGCCGCGCCGCGGCGTCGCCGTCCACATCAACGCCTTCAATTTCCCGAGCTGGGGGCTGTGGGAGAAGGCGGCGGTATCGCTCATCGCCGGCGTGCCGGTCCTCGCCAAGCCCGCCTCCGCGACCGCGCTGCTTGCGCACGCCATGGTGAAGGACGTGATCGCCGCCAAGGTGCTGCCCAATGGCGCGCTGAGCCTCCTCTGCGGCGGCGCCGGCGAGCTCCTCGCCGCGCTCACCGGCGACGACGTCATCGCCTTTACCGGCTCGGCCGACACCGCCGCGCGCGTGCGCGGCCATCCCAACGTGGTGGCAAGGAGCGTGCCGGTGAACATCGAGGCCGACAGCATCAACGCGGCGCTGCTTGCGCCGGAGTCCTCGCCCGGCAGCGCGGCCTTCGATGCCTTCCTACGCGAAGTCGTGCGCGAGATGACGGTGAAGGCCGGACAGAAATGCACCGCGATCCGCCGCATCTTCGTGCCCGCGGGGAAAGCCGATGCGGTCGCCGATGCGCTGGCGGAAAAACTCAAGGGCACCAAGATCGGCGATCCCCGGCAGGCGGACACCCGCATGGGGCCGCTGGTGACGCGTGGCCAGCAGGCGGCGGCGTTCGACGGCATCCGCCGCTTGGCGAGCGAGGCGGCGATCGTCTGCGGCGGCACCGATGCTCCGACCCTCGACGGCATTGACAAGAACAGATCGGCATTCGTTGCGCCGACCTTGCTCAAGCTCAAAGACGCGGGCAGCGCGCAGGCGGTGCACGAGGTCGAGGTGTTCGGCCCGGCCGCGACCATCGTGCCTTATCGAGATGAACAGGATGCCGCCGGGCTGATCGCGCGCGGAGGAGGCTCGCTGGTCGCTTCGGTTTACGGCGAGGACACGGATTTTCTCGTCCGCATCGTGAGCGAGATCGCGCCGAGCCATGGTCGCATTCTCGCCGTCGATCCCGCGATCGCCACCGCCCATACCGGGCACGGCATCGTCATGCCGCAATGCAATCACGGCGGACCGGGCCGCGCCGGAGCGGGTGAGGAGCTGGGCGGCCTTTACGGGTT
>VAZL01000251.1 GCA_005883445.1 Alphaproteobacteria bacterium
CCTCGGCGAACAGCGGCCGCACCGGGCGATCGATCAGCCGCGAGACCAGTGTTTCCTTTTCCGTCGGGCGGCCTTCGCGCTTGAAATAGCCGCCGGGGATGCGGCCCGCGGCGTAGAATTTCTCCTGATAGTCGACGGTGAGCGGCAGAAAGTCGACGCCTTCCCGCGGCTCCTTGGCGGCGACCACGGTCGCCAGCACTTTGGTTTCGCCGTAGGTGGCGACCACGGCGCCGTCGGCTTGGCGCGCGACCTTACCGGTCTCTAGGACGAGCTTGCGCCCTCCCCAGTCGAGTTGAACACGATGGATATCGAACATTGCGATCGTCTTTCATGGTTTTGCGAAGGGGCGAAAGCCATGAGCAAGACGGCGAGACGCTGGTGCGCGCATGCTTGATGCGCGTCCAGACAGCGTCCGGCGATCCTGCCATGGCCTTCGAGCCTTCCATTGAACGGACGGGCGATCATTCGACCCGTCTTCCCAAATCGGCAGCGGTCTCGCTGCCGGCTGAACGGCGGATTTATTCCGGTATCCGCTTCAAAACGCGCGAACACGCCGCGCATGAATCTTCAACGGCGAATACCCAGCCGTTCGATCAACGACTTGTAACGCGCTGCGTCGATACGGGCGAGGTAGTCGAGGAGTTGGCGACGCTGGGACACAAGCTTGAGCAATCCACGCCGGGAATGGTTGTCCTTGACGTGGGTCTTGAAATGCTCGGTGAGGCTGTTGATGCGCTCCGAGAGGATCGCCACCTGCACTTCCGGCGAACCGGTATCGCCGGCCTTGGTCGCATAGGTCTTGATGACTTCGGCCTTGCGGCCGGCGGTTATCGACATCGGGTTGTCCTTGTCCTTCGGGGTCACGGTCGGCGGCCGAGCCGGGATGTCGTCCAGCGCGGTCACCATAAGTAGCGTGCGCGGGCCACGCCCGCGCAAGCGGGGCAATATCGCAAAACGCCGGCCGACGCCAGCGAAAATTGCAGCCCGGAACGTGGCCAGCCTGGAAGCTCCGTACGCGCCCATCCTGCGTCAGCCGCGCGGCAGATTGAAGATGCGCCGCGGCCGCACCTCGCCTTTCTCGACCTCGGCCAGCGCGATCAGCGCGCCCTGGGAGAAAACCGCCACCCAGCCGCCGATGACGGGCGCGTCGCGCCCCCGCAGCAGCACCGCCTGCCCGCGCGCGAGGCGCCCGGCGTCGCCGGTGCTCACCCGCAGCGCCGGCAAGGCCGCCACCCCGGCCTCGACCGGCAGGAGGCCCGTCCGCTCGGGGACATCGTCCCGGCCCGAGCAGATCCGTTGCAATGCGTCGAGGCTCGAGGCGACGTCTTCGCCGAACGGCCCGACCGCCGTGCGCCGCAGCGCCGCGACATGCCCGAGGCACTTGAGCGCGCGGCCGAGGTCGCGAGCGAGCGCGCGCACATAGGTTCCCTTGCCGCACTCGGCCACGAGCACCGCGTGATCGGGATCGGGCGTCTCGATCAATTCGAGGCGATGAATCTCCACCGGGCGGGGCGCGATATCCACCACCTCGCCGTCGCGTGCGAGGTCGTAGGCGCGCTCGCCCGCGATTTTCACCGCTGAGAAGCGCGGCGGCACCTGCGTGATTTGGCCGGTAAAGCGCGCCAGCAGCGTGCCGATGGCCGCGGCGGTCGGGCGCTCGTCGCTGCTCTCGGTGATGCGGCCTTCGGCGTCGTCGGTATCGCGCTCCTCGCCCCAGCGCACGGTGAAACGATAGACCTTGCGCCCCTCCATGACGAAGGCCACGGTCTTGGTCGCTTCTCCGAGCGCAATCGGCAACAGTCCCGAGGCGAGCGGATCGAGCGTGCCGGCATGCCCGGCGCGTTTCGCCTGGAACAAGCGTTTCACCACGCTCACTGCATGGGTCGAACTCATGCCTACGGGTTTATCGAGGACGACCCAGCCGTGCACGTCGCGCTTCACGCGCTTGTGCTTCGGCGGCACGGACGGCGTCTCAGCGTCGAGCCTTGTCAACTGTGATCGTCCGTCTTGTCGTCGAGATCGCGCTGGACCGCAGGTGTTCGCAACAGCTTCTCGATTCGTTCGGCTTCATCGAAGCGTTCGTCGATTCGAAACCGGATCTCGGGTGCAAATTTCAAGTTGATGTGCCGCGCGATCTCGCCCCGCAAAAAGCGCTTGTTGCGCTCGAGCGCGGCGAGCACCGCTTGCGCATCGCGGCCCCCAAGGGGCACGACGTAGATGGTCGCTAGCCGCAGATCGGCCGTCATCCGCACCTCGGGGACCGTGATCAGATGACTTTGGATCACCGGGTCATGCACGGCCCCGCGCGTCAGCATCTCCGCCAACGCATGGCGCACGAGCTCGCCGACCCGCAGCTGACGCTGCGAGAGCATCTGGCTCGTGCCGGGATCGCGCTGATGCCGTCGGCGGGTCATGATCGTCCTGCATGGCCTTCATGCCCGGATTGGTCCGCGTATCCGTCGGCTTGCGAAGGAGATCGCGGTGACGGGCTGAATGCGATTGCGCGCGTGAGATTCGAACTCACAGCGAGCGTTGCACCGTCTCCACCCGGTAGCATTCGATGACGTCGCCGACCTTCATGTCCTGGTAGCTCTCGAATGCCATCCCGCATTCCTGGCCGGCGACGACTTCGCGCGCGTCGTCCTTGAAGCGCTTGAGTTGGGAGAGCTTGCCCTCGTGCACGACGACGCTATCGCGAATGAGACGCACATTGGCGCCGCGTTCGACCACGCCATCGGTGACGCGGCAACCCGCTACGTTGCCGACCTTGGAGACCTTGAAAATCTCCAGGATGGTGGCGTTACCCAGCATGGTCTCGCGCACGGTGGGCGCCAGCAGGCCGGACATCGCCTTTTTCACGTCGTCCACGAGGTCGTAGATGATGTTGTAATAGCGGATCTCGATGCCGGCGCGCTCGGCCGCTTCGCGCGCTTCCTTGTGGGCGCGCACGTTGAAGCCGAGGATCGGCACGCCCGACGCCTCCGCCAGCGTCACGTCGGACTCGGTGATGCCGCCCACACCGGAATGGATCACACGCGCGCCGACTTCGTCGGTGGCGAGCTTCTCGATCGCACCGATGACCGCTTCCAGCGAACCCTGCACATCGGCCTTGATGATCAGCGCCAAATCCTTGCGGCCGGCGGCTTTGAGCTGGCTCATCATCTGCTCGAGCGAGCCGCGCATGCCGGTCGCGCGCGCGGCGATCTTGTCGCGCCGCTGGCGGGCACGATAGGCGGTAACTTCGCGGGCGCGCGCCTCCGTCTGCACGACCGCCAAGCGGTCGCCGGCCTCGGGCGTGCCGTTGAAGCCGAGAACCTCCACCGGCGTAGATGGCCCCGCGGTTTCCACCGGCGTGCCGGTGTCGGAGACCAGCGCGCGCACGCGGCCCCAATCGGCGCCGGCCACCACGAGGTCGCCGACACGCAGCGTCCCGCGTTGCACCAGCACGGTCGCAACCGGTCCGCGGCCGCGGTCGAGCTTGGCCTCGATTACCGTGCCTTCGGCCGGACGGCTCGGATTGGCCTTGAGATCGAGGATTTCCGACTGCAAGCCGATGGTTTCGAGCAGCCGGTCGATGTTGAGTTTCTTGGTCGCGGACACCTCGACGTCGAGCACCTGGCCGCCCAGCGTTTCCACCTGCACCTCGTGCTGCAGTAATTCGGTGCGCACGCGCTCCGACTTGGCGTCGGGCCGATCGATCTTGTTGATCGCCACGATCATCGGCACTTTCGCCGCCTTGGCGTGGTTGATGGCCTCGACCGTCTGCGGCATGACGCCATCGTCGGCCGCGACCACGAGCACGACGATGTCGGTCACCTTGGCGCCGCGCGCGCGCATGGCAGTGAAGGCGGCATGACCAGGCGTGTCGATGAAGGTGATCTTGTTGCCCGAGGGCGCAGTCACCTGATAGGCGCCGATGTGTTGGGTGATGCCGCCGGCTTCGCCTGCCGCCACTTCGGTCGAACGAATGGCGTCGAGCAGCGAGGTCTTGCCGTGGTCGACGTGGCCCATCACGGTCACCACCGCCGGACGCGGGATCAGCGAGGTCGGATCGTCGGCGACGTCAAACAGGCCCTCCTCGACGTCGGATTCAGCCACGCGCTTGACGGTGTGACCCAGTTCCTCGGCCAAGAGCTGGGCGGTGTCGGCGTCGATCACATCGTTGATCTGCGCCATATGGCCTTGCTTCATCAGCAGCTTGATCACATCGACGCTGCGTTCGGCCATGCGGTTGGCGAGCTCTTGAATGGTGATTGTTTCCGGAATGGTGACCTCGCGGACGAGCTTTTCTTTGGGCTCGTCGGCGGTGTGTCCCTTCAGCCGTTGGACGCGGCGGCGGAAGGCGGCGACCGAGCGCTCGCGCTCCTCGTCGGCGCTGAGCGCGGTCACGAGCGTGAGCCGTCCGCGGCTTTTCTGCCCGCCCCCGCGCGCCGGTTTCGGCGCCGGTGCCGGCCGCGCCGCGCCGGGACCGCGGCGTGCACGTGGCGCCTCGTCCTCGTCGGGCTCGAGCGCAGGCCGCGCGCCCGGCCTTGCCGCCGCCGCGGTCTCCTCGCCGAAGCGCTTCTTCGCCTCCTGCTCG
>VAZL01000252.1:0-3529 GCA_005883445.1 Alphaproteobacteria bacterium
TAAATAACAGGCCGGAAACAGGGACACCGACCCGGCAATCGTTTCCCGCAGCCGCAGGTTGGTTCTTAGCTCGCCTAGCGGTCGCGCACCCAAGCTGGGTCGCGGCACTCTCGTGTCCCGGGCGCGGCGCAGCACGAAGTGGTGCGCTGCAGACCCGGGACCGCCGCAGTCCGTGGCGGTCCCGGGTCAGCGATGCACCGCTCCACTTCGTTGCGCGCTGCATCGCATCCGGGACACACAAGCGTCGGACGCGTTCGGAGCCTTATTCACTTTTCAAACAGCCCATCTCGTTCCGGCGGCGCATTTCTGCGCCCGGGGTTTGCAACTTTGCTTCGCTCACCCCGAGTCGAGGGGTGGGCGGAGCCGAGAGCTAGCACAGATACTTTACGTAGTCAATAGGTATAGTCGAGTTGTAGTCATATTGTCGTGAACCGCGAGCTGCGACGCAAACGTCGCGAATAGCTTCAGCTCAAGATCTTGATCGCGCCGTCGACCGCGGCCCGCAGGAACTCATCGGTCTCGGCTTGTGGGTTCTTGGCCGCCAAGATCTTGTGAGCCGTCGCGACGGCCGCCACGAAATCGCGCAGATGCCAATGACCGAGCGTTGGCAGGCTCGGTAGCGCCGCAGGATCGGGTTCGGGATAGACCGACACGTAGAAATAGGGCTCGTCGTAATACTCGTCTCCGGGAGAAAGCCCGGCGCCGACATATCTGGTGGCGTCAGGGCTCCGTGCCGGGAGTGTGGTCAAAGTAGCGAGATCGAAGTGGTGCGGCCAGCAGCGCGCGGGCGAGGCCGCCAATTTGCGCCCGATCATTTGTCTTTGGATCGAGCCGATCAAAAGTGCGGCATTGCCGAACCATGCCGCAAGCTCGGCCAACGCATCGCTCAAGCCGCCCGGGCCATAGGCCGCGCCTTGGGAGATGGCGTGCGCGGGCATCTCGTAGGGTGAAGGCGCGTCAAGAGCGTGCGCATCGAGCCCTTGTGCGCCGAGCTGCTCGCTCAACCACTGGCGTGCCTGCGCGTCCGAGCGGCCGTCGAGAGAAAAGGATTGGACCTGCGTCCTTCCCTCGCCGACATGCAATGCGAGCGTAAGATCAGTAATTTTCAAGCTCAGCCACGCGCCGTCTTTCAACGGATGCGTTGTAAAGCCGTCAAGGGCGCCGTCCCAACCGAGATTCGTGTGCTCATCGTCCGGCTGCGGCGGTACATAGGCCCGCGCGGCCCGCCCGAGCCATTGTACCGCATAATGGGCTTGCAGGCGGGCCTCGCTCAGCCGGCGCTGGTCAATGCCGCGAAGTGGCATCCAATCCGACTCACGAATGCTCATCCCACTCATGGCTCTCTTCCTTTTCCACTATCGTGCCCAATCGAGATCGGGCTCACTCATGCCTTATCGCCGCCGGCGTACCCGGCGGCAGCGGACGCGGGTCGACTTCGACCACGCCATGCGCAACGCGCACGCGGTAGGTGACGAGCTTTTCGGTGAACGGCGGCGGCGCGCAGCCGTCCTTCAGCCGGTACTGGTAGCCGTGCCAGGGGCAGGTCACGCAGCCGTCGATGATGCGCCCTTCGCCGATCGGCCCATGCTGGTGGGCGCAAAGATTCGAGAACGCCCCGATCTGCGTGCCATCGCGGAAGACTGCGATGCGTTCGCCATCCGGCGCCGCGACGATGCGGGCGCCTTTGTCTGGGATTGAGAGCGGCGGCCCGACCGAGAGCCAGCCCTCGCTGCCCCGAGCGCCGGCGCGGTCGCCCGCCCGCTCGCGCCAGCCAGCCACGAGATGGAGCACCGTCACGCAGGCAAAGCCGCTTGCCAGCATCGCCGGGATAAACGGATTGTGGTCGTACTGCATGACGCCGAGCGCCACATGCATCACAACGAGGCCATACGCGACGTAGAGCGCCATGTGCAGACCCTTCCAGACCGGCGGCGTGAGGAAGACGAGCCAATAGTCGTGGCTGGTCGCCGCCATCAGGAACAGGATGAGGAGCGCGACGAGGCCCAGCGCCTTGAAGGGAAAGCCGATGAACTTGCCGTAGTCGGGGACTTTGGTCAGTTCGTCGTAGAGGCTCGGCAACGCGTTTTGGACCGCGTACCATTCGACCATGAAGGAAGCGTGCAGGAGCACGACGAAGAAGGTCAACACGCCGAAATGGCGCCGGTTGTACAGCAGCGGCAGGAAGCGGCGATCGAGCCGCGCCAGCGGCCCGATCGAAAGGATCACCGTCAGCATGAAGAAGGCGCAGGTGCCGAAAGCGCGGATGCGTAGATCGATCGCGGCCGGCTGATCCTTAGGTGGGTCAAGCCAATACACCAGAGCCAAATAGGCGCCGATGTAGAGCACCACGCCCGCAAGCAAGATGCCGTCATAGACGAGCTTCGCTCGGTTCCATTGCACGGCGCGAAACCCGGCACTCATGGTTTAAGTCCCTCCGTTGCCTGCGGAGCTTGCACATCGGGCGGCGGCCGCAGTGCCAGCGCCATCGCCAAGCCCAATGCGACCGCCAAGGCCAGGATGGGCCAGAGCGCGCGGTGAACCGATCGGTGCGACCGCCTCATCGAGAGGATCTCAGCCAACGGATGAGCACGTAGGGCCAGAGCGCGACGGCGCCGGGAAAGAGCACAATCCGCGCGCCCAGCGTCACCGGAGCAGGCTCCGGCAGCACGCGCGTGACGCCGAACACGAGGAACGCGGCAGCGATCGCGATGCCCGCTGCCGCGTAGAGCACAAGGGCCAGCAGCACGATCATGACACCAGCTCCGCGCGACCGGTGTGGTCGCTGATGATGAGATGCTCGCGGTTGCTGTAGCGATATGCCGCCATGGACTTGTTCATCGTTGCCGAGGGATCGGTTGCGATCAATCCATCGACGCGCTTTGCCAATTACTCGGCTTGGCCATGTTGGGCCATGCAGGCCCGATACGCACAACCCCACTCGTCGGCCGAGCCGCTGCACGCTTGCAGGGCCGTCGCCCGCGCCACGCTGGTCGGGTAGCCGGCGGCAGCCGCGCCGGCGATGGGTCCCGCCGCCATCCAGAGCGCGGCAACCGTCGCTGCCAGGGCGAGCTTGCCCGTGGCCTTGGCGAATGACTTGGCTTTCGAGGTCGACATCGTCTTATCTCCTGTGATCACGTGAGCATGTTGCTCACCGCCCAAGAGACTCGCGCTCATGGGTTTCTATTCACGCAGATCACGGATACGTGTTGAACGATGACGATGCGTTGAACGTTCTTCGCGAGCGTATGTCCTTCTGCATTTCACTTTCCTTGACGATACTGTCTCGACTCGCGACATCCCATTTGCGATCAAATCATTGATGCGCTTTGCCGATTATTCTTGTTGGCCGTGTTGGGCCATGCGCTCGCTAACGGTTTTCCGTGGAAAATCTGACTTGAGGAAATTGCGGATATCGCCCGCCCTGGCACCTTTCTTGCTTGTAGTTCGAGCACACAAGCAGCAAGCGTGACCTGGCTGCAGGCAAGGAGTCCACAACCATGTCGCTCGCCGTGCCGATGTCGGCCGAATC
>VAZL01000252.1:3596-5413 GCA_005883445.1 Alphaproteobacteria bacterium
TCAAAATTCTCAGCGACGCGTTTCTCAAGCTGATTTCGATGATCGTCGCGCCGATCGTCTTTTGCGTGGTCGTCCACGGTATAGCCGGGGCCGGTGACCTCAAGAAGGTCGGACGCGTCGGGGTGAAGGCGCTGATCTATTTTGAGGGGATGACCACGGTTGCACTCATCGTCGGGCTTACGCTCGCACTTGTCGTAGGTCCCGGTCACGGAATGAACATCGATCCATCGACGCTCGACGCCAAGGCCATTACGACCCATGCCGAGAATGCCCATAAGCTCCAGGGTGGCGGGGTCGGGACCTTCCTCTTTAACATCATCCCGACGACCTCATTCGATGCACTGGCGCGTAACGACGTGCTCCAGGTGCTGTTCTTCGCAGTGATCTTCGGCGTCAGCCTGGCTCTTGTCGGCGCGAAGGCGCAACAAGTCACGTCGCTCATCGACGCCGTTTCGACCGTTCTCTTCAGGGCCATGGGATTGATCGTCCGCGTCGCGCCCCTGGGAGTGCTCGGGGCGGTGGCCTACACCGTTGGCCGTTATGGGGTGGGCTCCTTGAAGCAACTCGCCTCGTTGGTCGCCTTGTTTTACCTGTCGATCGCGGTGTTCGTGTTCGTCGTTCTCGGTGTGGTCATGCGCCTCGCTGGCCTGAGCATTCTCCGGTTTCTTGCTTATCTGCGCGAGGAGCTGACGATCGTACTCGCCACCGCGTCCTCCGATGCCGTGCTGCCTCAGATCATGCGCAAGCTCGAATGGATGGGGGTCAAGAAGTCAGTGGTCGGTCTCGTCATCCCGACCGGATACTCATTCAACCTCGATGCGTTTTCTATTTATCTGACGCTCGCGACGGTATTCATAGCGCAAGCGACCAATACGCCCCTTTCGCTTGGCGACCTCCTGCTGATCCTTGGCGTGTCACTAGTTACGTCGAAGGGAGCACATGGCGTCCCGGGATCGGCCATCGTCATCCTCGCGGCAACGCTCAATGCCGTTCCCAGCATCCCCGCCATTGGCCTCGTGCTGGTTCTCTCGGTCGACTGGTTCATCGGGATGGCCCGCGCTCTCGGAAATCTGATCGGCAATTGCGTGGCGACCGTGGTGATCGCCGCATGGGAGAAGGACCTCGACCATGCGAAAGCCAAGGAGATTCTCTACGGCAGGTTCACAGTCGACGTGACCGCCGGCTGATAGCCGACCGGGTGACGCTCAAGAAGCGCGCTGGCGGGCAGTCGCCTTCAACTGTCCCGACTGACTGCTGGCGCTGGCCTGGCTGGTTTCAATGCGTATCGAACACGCGCTGGTAACGGTGGACTGCCGCCTCGATGGCCGCCAGCTCGCGGGCCGTCGGGTTGTCGGGATCGCGCGCGGATTCGATCCGGAGATAAAGATCGGCGTCCCGTCGGCAAACCCTTCGGGGGCTCCGCGTCCGACCCGGACCACCGGTAGCCCGCTCAGCACCGCCCTTGCCATGTGCTTCTGGCGGGCCTGCGAGGTCATCGAGCCGTACGGGACTTGGCCTTCGGTGATGAAACCGGCGAGCCGGCCGAGGCCAAGCTTGTGCCGGACCAGAAAGGCGAGGTCGGGCTCGAGCGCCGGATCCTCGCCGAACTCTTCGCCGCAATATCCGCCGTCCTTGACGATCGACACCGAGGGAATGGCTTCCGGCAGGATTTCCCCTCCCGGTCCCTTGATTGCGACCTCGAGGGTTTCCATGCGGTCGAGCCCGACACGCACGGCAGTGGTCGTGCTCGGCAGTCGTTTGGTGTTCACCTCCGACAAATAGGTGTGCTTGTACGCGGGGACATAGAGCAACGTCGG
>VAZL01000253.1 GCA_005883445.1 Alphaproteobacteria bacterium
GCTCAGACTTCCCGGCGTTTTGGGAGGCGGTGCTGGGAGCACTGCTGCTGGTCGGCAGCTTGGTCGTGGTGGCCACCAATTACAAGCAAATCCGCGAGCTCAATATTTTCGCGCTGGTGCTTGTGGTGCAGAGCCTGCCGTTCCTCGCCGCGGTGGTGATGGCGGTGTTGGAAGGCTCCCGCTTCAACGAATTCGCCTATTGGCGAACGGTCGAGGCCACGGTCGCCGCAAAGTTGCCGCAACCTGCCGCCGTGGCGCAAACGCCTGTGCAACTGTCGGCCGACAAGCAAGTCGAGACCGCGCCGTAACCCCTGCAGCGCGGCGCAGTGACGATGAGGTGCCGAAGGAGAGACCGCGGCTTCTGCTTGAAGATGCCGCTCACCAGCCCCGCTTTCCAATGGCCCGTCGTTTCGGATGGCGGCTCTCGTTCGCTGCGCTCACGCGGCCGCAACGACGAAAGAAAATCACCCCGGCAGCGCCGTTTCGACCAACTTCACCCAATACGAGGCGCCGATCGGGATCGCCTCGTCATTGAAATCATATGCCGGGTGGTGGAGGCCGGCGCTGTCGCCGTTGCCGACGAAAATAAAGGCGCCGGGGCGTGCTTCCAGCATGAACGAGAAGTCCTCCGCACCCATGACCGGCGCGACGTCGTCGTCGACTCGCCCGCGGCCGACCACTTGCGCCGCGACGGAGGCCGCGAACGCGGCCTGCTCCTGGTGGTTTCGTGTGACGGGATAGTCGCGTCGATAGGTGAGCTTCGCGGTGGCGCCGTAGAGCCGCGCCGTTCCGGTCACGACCTCGTGCAAACGCTCTTCCAGGAGATCGCGCACGTCGGGAGTGAGGCTGCGCGCGGTACCGCGCAGCAGCGCCGTTTGCGGAATGACATTGTCGGCTGAGCCGGCCTGGAACACGCAGATCGAGATCACCGCGGCGTTGAGCGGATCGACGTTGCGCGCGACGATCGATTGGATCTGATTGATGATTTGCGCGCCCACCAGCACGGTGTCGATGGTGACGTGCGGACGCGCCGCGTGCCCGCCGCGACCTTCGATTTCGATGGTGATGCGGTCGGCGGCTGCCATCAGCGGGCCCGGCCGCAGCGCGAATTGGCCCACCGGAAGACCAGGATAATTGTGCATCCCGTAGACTTCCTCGATGCGGAAGCGGTCCATCAGGCCGTCCTGAACCATGGCTCGGCCGCCGCCGCCGCCCTCCTCGGCCGGCTGGAAGATCACGACCGCGGTGCCGGCGAAGTTGCGCGTCTCGGCGAGATAATGCGCGGCACCGAGCAGCATCGCGGTATGGCCGTCGTGGCCGCAGGCGTGCATCTTGCCCGGCACCGTGGATTTGTACGGGATATCGCTGGCCTCCTGGATCGGCAGGGCATCCATGTCGGCACGCAGTCCGATCACCCGGCCGCCTCCCCCGCCCTTGCCGCCGCGGATCACGCCCACCACGCCCGTGCGCCCAATCCCGGTCACCACCTCGTCGCAGCCGAAGCTCTTGAGCTTGTCGGCAACGGTTCACGCCATGCATGGCGGCAATGCGGTTGACGATCGGCATCTGCTCCTCCTCGCGGCGCATCCGGCCGAGCTCTACGGTTCAGCATAGGCCGAGCGGGGTGCCCTTGGACAGATCAAACGTGCGGTCGCGTCACCACCTATTGACCGCGCACGAGGCCGCCCGTACACACCCGCGCACCGGGCCCGTAGCTCAGTGGTAGAGCAACTGACTTTTAATCAGTAGGTCGCTGGTTCGATCCCAGCCGGGCTCACCATCTGGCCGCAAGCGCCGGAACATTCACCAACTATATCGCAAACGCCCTACCCGCACGATCCCGTCATCGTGGGGCGGCGCAATCCGCTTGGAATATATTGGCTCGCCAGGCGTTGCTTTGCTGAGGAGGCAACCATGCGGACAATCGTTCTTGTGTTACTCGCGCTGGCCGGGATCTCGCTGACCAGCACCGATGCCGATGCCGGTGCATGGTGCGCGAGCTACCGACGGGGCGTTTCGAACTGCGGCTATTCCTCGTACGAGCAATGCCGGGCCACCGTTCTCGGCCTGGGGGGATTTTGCCGACCAAATCCATTCCCCGGAACGGCCTACGGGACGGGCGCCGGAAGCTGGAATACCCCCGGCTCGCCGCGGCGTTACCGGCGCAGCTATTAGACAGGTGAGACGCACGGCACCGTCCCGCTCATCGACCTCGGGCTAGCGCGACGTGCACCTAAAGCCCCGACAAATAGGGGCCATTATGCGAATGGCACTTCTTGCAGTACTCGCGCTGGCCGCGTTCTCCCTCACCCCTACCGGTGCGGATGCCGGTGCATGGTGCGCCACTTATAGATGGGGCACTACGAATTGCGGCTATTCCTCGTCCGACCAATGCTGGGCGTCGGTGCGCGGCATAGGAGGATTTTTCCGACCGAATCCACTTCCCGGGACGGCCTACGGGACGCCCTCCGGCAACTGGAATGCGCCCAATTCGCCAAAGCGCGTTCAGCGCACCTATTAGCAAATCGCAGCGCACCTCAGCGCAGTCATGACTTCACGGCGCCTTCTTACAAAATGGCCTTTTGAATGGACCTCGGTCAGGCCGGCGTGACCCGTATGGGACGCAATTGAAGCTGTTGCGAAACGGGCTCAGAATATTCGCGGGAGAATATCCGGACGTTCGTGGAGGGCCGATGTCGAACGGTCAAGCCCTGCCGATCCTGATTGCGGGCGGCGGCATCGGCGGCCTGGCGGCGGCCCACGCGCTCGCGCGCAAGGGTTTCGCCGTGCGGGTGCTGGAACAGGCGCCCGAATTCCGCGAGATCGGCGCCGGCATCCAGCTCGGCCCCAACGTCTTTCGCGCGCTCGAAAAACTCGACCTCAAAGAGGCGGTGCTTGCCGACGCACATCGGCCGCCCGCCATGGAGATGCGCTGCGCCTTGTCCGGCGAGCGCGTCACCCGCATCCCGCTCGATGAGCCGCGCTTTAGGGAGAAGTTCAAGCAGCCCTACGCCGTCACTCACCGCCACGATCTGCATTCCGTCTTCATCAACGCGTGCAAGGACAACAACCGCATCGCGCTGGAAACTGGTCAAAGCGTCGAAGATTTCGAGCAGGACGACACCGGCGTCAGCGTGATCCTACAGTCGGGCGAACGCATCCGAGGCCGTGCGCTCATCGGCTGCGACGGCATGTGGTCGAAGGTGCGCGACAAGGTCGTCGGCGACGGCAAGCCGCTGGTGTCGGGCCACATCGCTTATCGCGCCGTGCTTACGCGCGAGGAGGTGCCGGAGGATCTCTGGAGGCCGGACGTAATCTTGTGGGCTGGTCCGCGCACCCATCTCGTCCACTACCCGCTGCGCCGCGGCGAGATTTACAACCTGGTCGCCGTGTTCCACTCCAACCGTTACGTCGAGGGTTGGAATGCGGAGGCCGATGCGCGCGAGCTGTGGGCCCATTTTGAAGGCCAGCGCCCCGAGGTCCTGCGCATGCTCGAGCGCATCGAGACGTGGCGCATGTGGGTGCTGTGCGACCGCGAACCGGTGAAAGAGTGGAGCAAGGGGCGGGTAACGCTGCTCGGCGACGCCGCCCATCCCATGCTGCAGTATCTGGCGCAAGGCGCTTGCATGGCCACGGAGGACGCGGTCTCCCTCGCCGATAAGGCCAGTGAGAACCCGGACGATTTGCCCGCGGCCTTCCGCGCCTATGTGCAGGAGCGTTACCTACGCACCGCGCGGGTGCAAATCATGGCGCGCGTCTACGGCGACTTTTACCATGCGCGCGGGCCGGCAGCGGAGCTGCGCAATCAGATGCTCGGGCCGCGCACGCCGGAGGAGGCCTACGAGGGCATGTCCTGGCTCTATAGTGGCATGTGAGGCGCTTCCGCGCGCCCGCTCGCGTCCGTTCCACAACGAGCGTTATTGCAGCCCGGCGATCGCGCGCGCTTCGCCGGTCAGCTCCAGAATATGCATGCCGGTATTGGCGCGATCGACCACGTAGATGTAGCCGCGGTCGTCGGTTTCCACGTTGTTGCTCTGGATCGCGGTCTTGCAGCGGTCCACCCCATCGACCTTGATGCAGCGCTTGTCGGTCGCTTCCGTGATCGGCGGGATGAAGTATCCGATCTCCTTGGGCTGATACGGGTTGCGCACGTCGACCGCGCGCACGCCGGCATTGAAGTAGGCGATGAAGGCGATCTTCTTGTAGAACACCGGCGCCATGCTCTCATTCGAGGAGTGCGAGCCGAAGCGTCCGCCGCGCTGGCAGAAATTTCCGCTCGCTTCGGGCACCGAGAAATTCGACACCACCATCGGCCTCGATTCGATCGTGACGTCGACGAAGAACACGAGCTGGCGCGCTTCCTGGCATTCATTGAGGATCTGCTCGTCCACGATCATCACGAAATCACGTACTTTGCCATCCTTGTCTTTGGCGAATTCCGCGATCGGCATTTTGAGCATCGGGAAAACCGTGTGCGCGCCGTTGAAGGGCAGCATGTCGACCTGACCGACGACCGGATAGCGCAGGTTCTCCGCCGTCGGCTCCTTCGGACCGTTCAGAAGCTTTTCGCGGTCGACGATCTGCAGCACGCCGCCCTTATTGGTGCCGTAGCCGAAATA
>VAZL01000254.1 GCA_005883445.1 Alphaproteobacteria bacterium
CCCACCAAAGTCATCTTGTCCGATGTCGGCTTCTTGCTCGCGATGCTGCACTTCTTGTTACTGGCGCTTTGAATGACGTAGTACTCGCCCGCGAATGTCGGCGTGGCGATGACCAGCGCAAGGGCCGCGACAGCCAGTTTGAGTTTCATGACCTAGTCTCCTTCGGTGTTGCGCCCCACAATGCGAATCGTCCGTGCCGGATCGGCCGGCGGTCGGCGCGTCCTGGGTTTTTTTGACCCGACCAGTCGGAGCCGCGACGACGTTGTCCGCCGGTAATCAACTCGGCGATGGTCCATCATCCGCGATGAATGAGCGCTGAACGCGCGATCAAGCGTTCGTGAGGGTGCGCATCGCTGGGCGCCGACTCAAGCGTGAAGTGTGAGCAAGGCTGCTAATGCTTGAGCGGCCGGTTCTCGGGATCGAGACGGTCGGCTTGCAACACCGAGGCCCGACACGCGGCCTCGCGCTCGGCTTGGGAGGCCGGCTCGCTGGCACCCTTGTCGATCGGCTGCGGGTTGCGCAGACATTCGGCAATGGAATGCTCTATATACGCGTCGTATTCGGGCGAGCCCGGCTTGACCCGCTCGGGCTGGTCAAACCGCGTGATGACGAAGATGAGCGCCAAGGAGCCGACGATCGCGGCCAAGGTCAGCCCGTCGCGCAATTTCATGACGCGTCCCGTGCCGCCCCCCGGTGAGCACGCCGTTTGCTCGGAGACAACCTCATGCCAAAAAGCCCATCGGGAAGAAAGCCGAAAGATTGGCCCGTGCCTGCGATTTGGGCGAACTCACCTGCGCGCCGCGCGGCTGCGCCAGCGCAGTGCGATCTCACTCCATCGCAAGCGTCCCTTTCAAAACCTGGGAGGTTGACATGCAGGTCCACCGCCGCTTGACGACGGCCGTGACCGTGGCGCTCGTTGCGCTGCTTTCGCTGGCGGCTGCGGGCACCCGTGCCGACGACTTTCCCTCCCGCATCATTCGCGTGGTCGTCGCGTTCCCGGCCGGCGGACCGACCGATTTCGTCGCGCGCATCCTCGCCGACAGGCTCAAGCCGCTGCTCGGGCAGAACGTCATCGTCGAGAACAGGCCGGGCGCGAATGGCGCGATCGGCGCCGAATACGTCGCCAAAGGCGAGGCCGACGGGCATCTCCTCTTTCTCACCACGGTCGGAGCGGTCGCGGTCACGCCGCATCTGAGCAAGCCGAACTACGATACGCTGCGCGATTTCGCGCCGATCACGCTGGTGGCGCGCCCCACCACCATACTGGTGGTCAGGCCCGACACGCCGGTCAATTCCGCCAAGGAGCTGGCCGCGCTTGCCAGGGAGAAGCCCGCGACGATTCCATTCGCCTCGACCGGCTCGGGCAGCGTGACCCACCTCGCGCTCGAGCTTTATCAATCCGCGGCGAACGTGAAATTCCTGCACGTGCCGTATCGCGGAGCGGCGCCGGCCTTGACCGATCTGCTCGGCGGCCAGGTGCTGGTAATGTTCGCGGATACGCCGGTGCTGCTGCCGCATATCCGCGGCGGCAAGCTCAAGCCGATCGGCGCGGCCTCCACCCAGCGCAATCCTATGCTGGCGGACGTGAGCACGCTCGCCGAGCAGGGTTTTCCCGACACCGTCGCCGACAACTGGTATGGCCTGCTGGCGCCGGCCAAGACGCCGCCCGCTGTGGTGGCGAAACTGCACGACGCGGTCGTCGCCGTGCTCGATGCGCCCGACATCCGCGAAAAGCTCCTTCAGTCCGGTGCCACGCCCGCGCCGACGTCGAGCGCGGAATTCGGCAAATTCTTGAGAGATGAGCTCGCGCGTTGGGGCCGCGTGGTGCGCGAGAAGAACATCAAGGAGGATTGAGGTATGGCTGCAGTGCGCGCCGCGAAGCGCATCATTTTCGGATGCGCCAATGAACGTGGGGACAGGTCATGAATAAGACGTTTGCTCTGCTCATCGGCTTAGTTGCAACGCTGACGGCGGAACGCGCTCTTGCCGAAACCCTGAAGGTCGCGGTCGCCCAGCGCGGCTTCTGGAACAGCACCTTCATCGACGTCGGCCTCAAGCAGGGCTACTTCAAGGACGCCGGCCTCGACATCGACATTCTCTATACCGAAGGCGGCGCCTCGACGCTCACGCCGGTGATCGCCGGCAGTATCGATATCGCGATGACCAACGGCATCCTCGGCGTCGTCGCGGCCTATGCCAAGGGCATGCCGGTCAAGATCATCAGCGCGGAAGCGACCGGCGCCGCCGAGGCGTTCTGGTACGCGCGGCCGGACAGCGGCATCACCCGCCTTGCCGACACCAACGGCAAGACGGTGGCGTTCTCCTCGCCCGGCTCCTCGACCAACCTCATTCTGCTGCAGCTGGTGAACCAGGCGAAGGTCACGCCCAAGCTCGTCGCCACCGGCGGGGCGCCCGCCACGCTCACGCAAGTCATGTCCGGGCAGATCGACGTCGGCTGGTCGGTGCCGCCGTTCGTGCTGCAGCAATTGGCGGATGGCAGGCTCGTGATCATCGCGCGCGGCAGCGATGTGGCGGCGCTGGCGCAGCAGACCATTCGCGTGAACGTCGCCAACGCCAATGCGCTCAAGGAGCGGCGCGATGCCTTCGTGCGCTTCGTCAAGGCCTTGAGCCGCTCGATTGACTGGGCCTATTCCGATCCCAAGGCCATCGACAATTACGCCGACATCGCCAAAGTGCCGCGCGCGCTGGCGCAGCAGACGCGCGACGATTTCTTTCCCAAAGAGGGCCTGCAGCTCTCCGAGGTGAAAGGGCTCGATGTGACGCTGAAACAGGCGCTCGAGTTCAAATACATCACGTCGCCGATGACCGTGGCGGACGCGCAAGGGATGTTGGACATTCTCTATATGCCGGAACAGAAATAGCGAGACGGAGGGATCGGGACTGTCCCATGATCCGTATCCCCGCCGTTATCGTGCTTGTGGCGGCATTATCCGTCGGCGCTTTTGCTGCCGAATGGCCGGCCAAGCCGGTGCGGCTGGTGGTACCGTTCGCGGCCGGCGGCGCGGCCGACACGATGGGGCGGCTCCACGCCGAGGCGCTCACCGCGGCCTTCGGCAAGCAATTCTACGTCGAG
>VAZL01000255.1 GCA_005883445.1 Alphaproteobacteria bacterium
CACAGCACGACCGGCGTGGCGAGCACGAACTGCAGCCAGTTCGACCAGTTCTGGCCGAGCAGCATGTGGAGATTGGTGAGGTGGCCGCCCATTTCGAGCGCGAGAACCGGCAACGTGAGCACGAGGGCGATCCAGAACCGCCGCGTCATGTCCGCAACCTCGGGATTCGGCGCGGCTTCGGCGGAGGCCAACTCCGGCTCCAGCGCCATGCCGCAGATCGGGCAGACGCCGGGGCCGACCTGCCGGATCTGCAGATGCATCGGGCAGGTATAGATCGTGCCTTCCGGCGCGGGCGGCGGCTTCGCCGGCGATCGCGCGTCGGCGGGGCGATGGCAATGGTCGTGCGTCAAGACGGGTCCCGCCGACGGATCGCGGTTGCCGAGCAGTCGCCGGTCTGCGTCGAGCCGCTCGCGCGCGCCATGAGCCGTTCCTCAGGGGGTTGCAACTTATACCCTATGGGGGTATATAGCGCGCATGCGCAAAGACATCAAGGCGTCTTGTGCCAAACGTTTGAACCGGATCGAGGGCCAGGTGCGCGGCATCGCGCGCATGGTCGACGAGGATCGCTATTGCATCGACATCGTCACGCAGGTTGCGGCGGTGCGTGCCGCGCTGCGGCGCGTGGAGGAGGAGATCCTGCGCGATCACGTCGCCCATTGCGTCGAGCATGCGATCGCCTCCGGCAACAAGGCCGATCAGCGGCGAAAGATCGAAGAGCTGATGAACGTCGTGGGCCGCGCCGAGCGCTAGCCTGTCGGGCCAAATTCACGCAGCCGCGCGCCGCGTGCCATGCCGCACGCTGCGTGCTGTGCCGCGCGCTGCGGCAGCAACATCTGTCGCTAAATCATCGTCAGCACGATCGCGGGGATGAGCGCACAGGCGGTGACGATCGCCGCGTAGGGCAGCGCCTTGTCGTTGGGCACCTTCATCAGCATGGGCAGCCCGACCCGCAGCAGGTAGAACCCGTAGAGACCGAGGATCAGCAGGAAGTTCAGACCCGGGATGATCAGAAAAATCCCGGCGAGCCAGAGCGGCGTGTGGGAATAGGCCGAGAGCTTCACGGCGCTGGGAAAATTCTTCTCGGCGCCGAATCGCGGCGCGAGCAGATCGATCACCCCCGCGATGATGTAGACCATGGCGAAGGCGACGGCGTAGACGACGACCGCGCGCACCAGATTTGGCACGACCGGCGCGAAGCCGGCGACGAGCGATTGGCCGATGAAGTGGGCGACCTCCGGGATCGCGGCGAGGATCGCGACGTACTTGATCAACAGATCGCCGAGCGTGTCCCGCTCCCGCGCGATCACCTTCCATTCCGCCTGGGGCGTCAGCAGGATCGCCTTCACCCGATTGAGAAGCTTCATCAGGTAATTTGCCCGCATGTGGTCCTCCCAGCGGCGCCCGCGCGCGCCAGTCCTTCCGGATCATGCCTTGTGCGCGATTGTCATCGTCAGTGGATCAAGGATTGCCGGACGACCCGTGGTTGCGCTGATCGTCGCCCGTGCTTTTTTCCGGCCCCGGTACTGCAATTTAGGCTGTGTGCAGTTCCTCGAAAGGTGGGCGTCGTCCGTCGACGCCGCCCGGAGTTTTACCTTCAAAACCGCCGAGCGGTAGCTCGCTTGGGAGGAGCATTATACCATCTTCAGAGAATCTCCAGAAAATCTCCAAGCAGATGCAACACCGGCTCCAAGCCTCGCATCGCGCCTGCGGCTAAGCATCCTCCAACGCCTCCGCCACCTGTCGGCAGTTGATGGAGATTCCCGATGCACAATGTCACCCGTTTCGTCACCGCCGCGCTGACGGCGGCCGTCCTGACCCTGCTGGCGGCGATGCCTCTCGTCGCTGCCTGGCGCACGCCGACCGAGCAACCCGCAGTGCCGGCGTCGATCAACCCGCTTGAGCTCCTGCAGCAGGCCACCGATTTGCCGGGCCAGCTCCAGAGCCTTCCGATGGTCTACTGAGGCAGCGACGGCGCAAAGCGATGACCCCCGAACAGAAGCGACTCGTGCGGGACACCTGGAAACAGTTGGCTCCCGTCGCCGACGCGGCGGCCGGCATGTTCTACCATCGGCTGTTCGAAATCGACCCCACCACGCGCACGCTATTCCGCGCGACCGATATGGTCGCGCAACGCAAGAAGCTGTCGCAGACGTTGGCCTTCGCCATCGGTGGCCTGGACAATCTCGACACGCTGGTATCGAAGGTCGAAGATCTCGGCCGCCGTCACGCCGGCTATGGCGTCACCGACGCGCAATACGATTCCGTGGGCGCGGCGCTGCTATGGACGCTGGAACAGGGTCTCGATCAGGCGTGGACGCCACCCGTGGCCGCGGCGTGGACCGAAGTCTACCAATTGCTGTCCGGCATCATGCGCAATGCCGCCGCGCGCGCCGAGCGCCTGCAAAGCGTGTGGCCTGCTCCGTTTGAGGCGGCCGTTTGAGCGTCATGGCATTTGCCGCGTTTTCCGCCGTAAACAGGTCTCCGTCGGATTTCTCATCGACGCTGGCTTGCGCCCGCTAGGCGCGGCGGTCCTCCACGATCATCGCGGCGCCCTTCTCCGCGATCATCATGGTCGGCGCGTTGGTATTGCCCGACGTGATCGTCGGCATGACCGAGGCGTCGACCACGCGCAGCCGCTCGAGCCCGATCACGCGCAGCCGCTCGTCGACCACCGCCGTGGGATCGCTCGCGCGCCCCATCTTGGCGGTGCCGACGGGGTGAAAGATCGTGGTGCCGACGTCGCCGGCCGCCTTGATCAGCGCCGCCTCGTCGTCACCGACGGAGCCGCCCGGAAGATATTCGACCGGCTTGTAGCGCGCGAGCGCGGGCTGCGCCACGATCCTGCGCGCGAGGCGGATGGAATCGACCGCCACGCGGCGATCTTCGTCGGTGGACAAATAATTCGGTTTGCTCACCGGCTTGTCGGCGGCGTCGGCCGAGCGCAGCCGCACGAAGCCGCGGCTCGTCGGCTGCAGGTTGCATACGCTCGCGGTCAGCGCGGGGAACTCGTGCAGCGGGTCGCCGAACTTGTCGAGCGACAGCGGCTGCACGTGGAACTGGAGATTGGCGCGCTCGCGTCCGCTGTCCGAGCGCGTGAACAGCCCGAGCTGCGACGGCGCCATGGTGAGCGGCCCGCGGCGAAAGAGCGCGTAGTCGAGGCCCATGCGCGCGCGGCCGATGAGCGAGCGATAGGCCTCGTTGAGGGTCTTGGCGCCCGCGACCTTGTAGATGAGCCGAAGCTGAAGGTGATCCTGCAGGTTGTTGCCGACGCCTCCCTTGTCGAGCACGACGGGGATGCCGAGGCGTTGCAACTCGCCCGCGCCGCCGACGCCGGAGAGCTTGAGAATCTGGACCGAGCCGATCGAACCGGCCGCGAGAA
>VAZL01000256.1 GCA_005883445.1 Alphaproteobacteria bacterium
TCCCGCCTCCGTTTTCGTGAAATTCGACATCTCGGTTGCGACCACCCCCGGCGCCACGGCGTTCACGCGAATGCCGCGCTGGCCGAGCGCCGCGGCGAAGTGCTTCACCAGCGTGTCTATCGCGCCTTTGCTCGCAGCGTAGGCCGGGAGCGTGCCGACGACGGCGTGCGCCGCCAGCGAGGAGACGAGCACGATGCTGCTGCCCTCGTGCATGATCGGCACTAATTGCTGCACAAGAAAGAACGGCGCGCGGACATTCACGGCGAACAGCGCGTCGAAATCTTCGACCGTTGTTTCTTCGATGCCGGCGGCCTTCGACACTCCGGCATTGGCGACGAGGATGTCGAGCCGATCGCCGACAATGGTGCGAACTTGCTTGGCAAGCTTATGCGGACCGTCGGCGGCGGCGAGATCGACTGCTATCGCATCGGCGCGGCCGCCGGCCTTGCGGATCTCGCAGACCACGTTGTCAGCCTCTTTCGCTCCGCGGCCATAGTGAACGAGGACCTGGGCGCCGGCCTCGGCGAGCGCCACCGCGCTGGCGCGCCCGATGCCGCGTGACGCGCCGGTGACGAGGGCGGTTTTTCCGGCAAGATTGAACATGAGCGTTCTCCAGCGGTTCGAGCCGCGCAGCCTTGAGCCTACGCCGTTGAACGTCGGCCGTTAGCCGGCGCTCTTGCCGCCGTCGGCGTTAAGGATCTGGCCGGTTACGAACGAAGCGTTGTCGGAACCGAGGAAGACGACGGCGCGGGCGATCTCGTCGGGTTCGCCGACGCGCCCGAGCGGCACTGTCTTCAGCAGCGCGGCTTTTCTCTCTGCGTTTCGTGTAAAGCGGTCGAGCATGCCGGTCTCGGTCGGACCAGGAGCCACGGCATTGATGCGCACGCCTGAACTCGCCGCTTCGAGCGCTGCGGACTTTGTCATGCCTTCCACGGCGTGCTTGCTCGCGACATAGACCGAGGCGCCGGCTGCCCCTTCGTGACCATACGTCGAGGAAATATTGACAATGCTGCCGCGACCCTGTGCCTGCATCACGCGAAGCTCGTGCTTCATGCTGAGCAGCGTGCCGAGCACATTGGTGTCGAAGGTGGCTGCGTAGCTTTCGGCGCTCTGGTCAATGACCGGGCCAGGCTCACCTTCGGTGCCCGCGGCATTGACGGCGACGTCGATCCGGCCGAAACGCGCCACAGTCTGGTCCACGAGACTGCGGACCTCGTCCTCGCGGCGCACGTCGGCACGCACGAATGCCGCTTGCGCGCCGAGGCTGCGGAGTTCGGCTTCCAGCGCCTTGCCTTCGGCTTCCCGGCGGCCAGACGCGACGATCTGTGCGCCGTCTTTGGCAAAGGCGAGCGCGGTGGCTCGGCCGATGCCGGTCAAAGCGCCAGTGATCAAGACGACTGGGTTGCTCATTTTGTGATCCTCGCAATCTATTGCCCTACCGGCGGAGTATGGATCGCACCGCGGGAAGCTGATAAAGGCCCATGGGTGTTTCCCAAGGGCGCTTCCGCTGTGGGGCAAGTAGGCACCCCTGGCGCCTGCGCCAAAGACTTTGTACGTAGAGGGGATGCCTTAGAGATATGGAGCGCGCAATGGAGCTCCGGCACCTCCGCTATTTCGTCGCCGTCGCCGAGGAGGGCAGCCTGACGCTGGCGGCGGAGAAACGGCTGCACACGGCGCAGCCTTCGCTGAGCCGCCAAATCCGCGATCTCGAATACGAAGTCGGCGTTGCGCTCTTGACCCGCAGCGTGCACGGCGTGGAGCTGACCGCCGCCGGCCGCGCCTTCCTCGATCATGCGCGGCTCGCGCTCACGCAAGCCGAGGCTGCCGCGGAAGCGGCGCGCCGCGCCGCGCAGCCGACCAGGCAGATTTTCGCGATCGGCTTCCTCACCGGACAGGAAGTCGAGTGGCTGCCGCGGGCCACCAACATTCTTCGCGACGAGCTGCTCAACATCGAAATCAGGGTCTCGAGCGACCATTCGACGATGCTCGCCGATGAACTTCTGCGCGGGAAACTCGACATCGCGTTCCTGCGCGCCGAGCCGGTGCCCGATCTCGAATTCAAGCCGGTCGCGAAAGAGCCGCTCGTCGCCATCCTGCCGAGCGATCATCGATTTGCGAAGCAGAAGGCCGTCGATCCGCAGGATTTTGTCGGTGAAACATACATCGGCATCTCGAACACGCCGCGGGTGCTGCGCGCCATTATCGGCGACTATTTCAAGCGACGTGGAATCGAGATTATGCCCACGCTTGAGATCGACAACTACGCAATGGCGATTTCTTTGGTCGCGTCGAGGCGCGGCGTGGCGCTTCTGCCGATTTCCGCTGAAAGTTTCTTGCCGTGGTCGGTCGTCAGCCGCCCGCTCAAAGGCGAGGTGCCGACGATCGACCTGGTGATCGGATATCACAAGGCGAACGCGTCACCGATCTTGAAGACCTTTCTCTCGAGGATTGAAGACTTGACCGCGCGGCTCTCCGCCACAGCACGAAGAGCTCGCGGCTAGCTTCGAAATGCAGGGCGTCTCGATCGGCGCGCACGCCGTCGACGCTCGGCACGTGCAGGCAAGTGCTCGCGGCTCAGCGCGTTCGCTTGACCTGCGAGCAGCTGACCACGGTGGACTTGCTGTGGGTATGCATGTAGCAGAACGAGAGCGTGTCGTCGCCGTCGAGTTGCCCGTTCCAGAAGCCGTCGGTATCGGCGAAGACAAAGCTCCTGTAGTCCTTGCCGGTAAGCTCGCCGATGAACGGTTCGTCGGTCTTCTCCCCGCCGCCCGAGAGCGTCGTCACGCCCCAGAACCGGCGGCCGTCCTGCCCCCTAATGTCGAACGCTAGGTCCTTCTCGAGCAGGGCCGGGCTGGCCCAGGTCCCACGGCCCTTCGGCCAATGCCCGCCCTTGCCCACGAGGATCGTGTGAGTCTTCCCGATCCATTTGCCCTTGACGTCCGGCGCTTGACCCTCGCCGAGCGCGGACACCGGATACGCAACGAGCGCGGCGATTGCGAGGTGGCGAATGACCGACCGATTCATGGAAGCTCCTCTGGATATGTCGATACGCGGTGAATCCTCTAGCATCTGGAGTTTGCAACCGGAAGGGTTCTCTTGCTCGGGATCGTTCGTTCGCGAGCGCATTCGAGCCGCCGGGCGGCGGGCGCCGGCGGGCGGGGCAACCTGATTACGGCGCGCGCATATAAGCCGGCGTGCCCCCGGCGAGAAACATCGCCTGCGACCATCGAACGCCGCTCGTTGCCGAGGCGGAAATCCATCTTACCCTTGAGCATCCAAACGATCTGCTCGTGCGGATGCTGATGCGCACCGGCATGCGCGCCCGCCTTGATTTTCCACCACACGATCATTCCATGCTTGCCCGCGAGAACGCGGCGCTCGATTTTGTCGTTGATACGCTCCCACGGCAGCTTCTCGAGCGCGCCGAAGCCGGAGATCACGGGCATGATCGTTTCCTTCCCTTGCGTTGCCTCGGAACATTATAGCGGCTCTCGACGGTCGCGGGGACCTGCCAATGGCGCGCGGCGATCCCAGCATCGGCGCATGTGCGCTTGCGGGGGGAGCTGCGGTCATGGAGCGGCGATCCGCCCTGATCGTTTCCGCCGCTTTGCTGACGGCCATAGCGCGACCGTGAGGCT
>VAZL01000257.1 GCA_005883445.1 Alphaproteobacteria bacterium
ACCTTGTACCACAGCATGTGGGTGACCACCGGCGTGCGGTGATCGGGAATGACGACGACCTCGAGACCGTTCGAGAGCGTGAAGTTGGTGATCTGGGGGCCGATCCCGGCGTGGGCGGGCGCGGCGAGCGCCGCGGCAAAGGCGGCGGTGGCGAGCGTCAGTCTCTTGGGCACGAATTTGCTCTCGTGGGACTAGGTGTCGCCCCCACGATGCACGTTCCGGCGGCGGAACGCGAGCGCAAACCTCAACCGCCGCAACCCAAATGTGGATGGGGCGCGTTGTCGCGGAGGTTCCCGCTCACTGCCGGCCCTCGAGCTTCTCGTCTGCCGTGATGACCTTGCGCTTGTCCTGCACGCCGACCCCGTAAGGGTAGTTGGGCGAGGGGGTCTGATAGCCGGAGGGCGGCGCGGTCATGGCCTCCCGCGGCGGCTCGCCGGTGAACGGCGCCTGTTCCGGCTTCGCCGGCGTGAACGATGACCATATGGAACCGAATATCTTTTCGGTCTTGGTGCCGAGATCGGAGGGCATCAGCGGACGGGACGTGTCCTCCGGGGATTTGCCGGCGCCCTTGGCGTCCGCGCTCTTCTTCTCGCCGGCGCCGGGCTTGTCGAGCTCGTCGGGCCGCAGCGCCCGCATTTGCTCTTCCACCGACAGGTTCCCCTTGAGTTTCGCTTTCTCGGCCGCCAGCTCCTGCTTGCGCCGGGCGACATCGGGGTCCTTCGGCCAAGCCGGGGTTTTCGCGGCCACCTCGGCTTCGTCGCGCGGCGGCGGCAGCTCGCGGCTGGGCGGCACCACCAGCGGCGCGCGCTCGCGGTACTCGATCTGCCCATCGCCGCTGCGGCTGAGCCCGAGATCTTTCATGAACTGGCGAAAGAGCTTGGTATCGAGCGGAACGTTTTCGTCATCGTCCTCGGCGCGTGCGCTGCCCGCGCTCCACGCCAGCGCCAGAGCGAGCGCAACGGCCGCGGCGGCGGCCGCACGCCGCAGCCTCTTCGGATTTCGGCTCCGCATAGCTATCCCCTTCAAACGACGGCGGAATGCGCCGTCTCCCCGCGCGTCATTGTGGCCAGGATCAGGGCGCTTTTGCGGCACCCGTGCCGATGAGGGTCTCGAACAACAGCCCGATCACCCCGGCGACGATGGCCACGTCGGCAAGGTTAAAAACGTACCAATTGAAGCTGAAGCTTGCGGTATTGATGTGAAACAGCACGAAATCGACGACCGCCCCGTAGGCGAAGCGGTCGATGGCGTTCCCGACCGCCCCGCCGATGATGAGGCCGAGGCTCAGCGCGGCGAGTCGCGAGGTCGTCCGCGACAGCCAAATCCACAGCAAAACCACGGCGATCGCCTTTAGCGCCAGCAGCGCCGCTTGCCCCAACGGCCCCTCCTGGCGGAACAGGCCGTAACTGATGCCGGTGTTCCACGTGAGCACGAGGTCGAGGAAGGGGGTGAGCCGCACGACGCCCCGCGCCGGGAGATCGAGCACGAACAAGAGCCAGAGCTTGGCGGCCTGGTCGATTGCCGCGGCCGCTACGGCCACCGCGAGCGCGAAGGGGGTCAGCGGCCCCCAAAGGAAGGATGCGCGCGCACCGGATGCCGCGCTCATGGGTCGGTCTTCCGCCACCATCGTTACTCCGCTGCCTTGCGCATCGCCTCCCACTCGCGCAGCGCCTTGGCGTCGCGCGGGGAGACATCGGGATAGGCCGGATCGGAACCGACGCTCGGCAGGATCTTCCACGAGCGCGCGCACTTGCGTCCTTCGGCGAGCCGCACCTCGACCGCCACGCCCTTGACGTCGTCCAGGCGGAACGCGTCCGGCGGACCATCACCCTCGACGAGCGTGTAGTCCGACGTAATGGCGACCTCGGCGAAGTCTACGTCAACCACGGCAGCGAACAGCTCGGGATCCGAAATGTAGATGACAGGCGCGGCCTCGAGCGAAGAGCCGATGCGCTTGTGCGCGCGCTCGATTTCGAGCGCGCCGGTGACCACGCGGCGCACATTGCGCACCTTCCGCCATTTTTCCGCCAGCGCGTCGTCGCGCCAAGCGGACGGCAGTTCGGGGAACAATTCGAGATGCACCGAGCCCTGTTGCGACGGATGACGCGCAAGCCACGCCTCCTCGGCGGTGAACGGCAGCATGGGCGCGAGCCATATCACCGTGGCGCGAAACAGGTGGTCGAGCACGGTCAGGCAGGCCTTGCGCGTCACCGAGGAGATCGGATCGCAGTAGAGCGCGTCCTTGCGGATGTCGAAGTAGAAGGCGGAGAGATCGGTGGTCATGAAGGCGTTGAGCGCGGCGAAGATGCGCTTGTAATCGAAATCGGCATAGGCTTGGCGCACGAGGGCGTCGAGCTCGCTCAGCCGA
>VAZL01000258.1 GCA_005883445.1 Alphaproteobacteria bacterium
CCGAAAGACACGCCCGCTGAGGTGATCGACAAGCTCAACAACGAGATCAACGCCATTGCGGCTGATCCTCTCATAAAGGCGCGGCTTGCCGGCTTAGGGGTTGACCCGATGTCAATGACGTCGGCCGCCTTCGGGAAATTCATCGCCGACGAAACCGAGAAATGGGGCAACGTGATCCGGGCCCTCAACATCAAGGCGGAGTGAGGCTCATTCGCCGCCGGGTCGATATTCCATAAATCCCGATCTGCGAATCGCGTTGGAGCACGCCGCCCCAATGACCGCTGTTGGCACAAAGCGGACATGGCCCAAAGATGGTGTCATGTCTGCTTGTGACCCAAAGCGGACATGGATCCCGTTGAAATCCCGCAGTGCAGCAGTCTGCGGCCAGGTGTGCTATCCTTTTAGTCGGAAGCACGGGAGCCACTACCAGTGAAACGGCGAGAGTTCATCACTCTGCTTGGCGCCACAGCGGCCTGGCCGCTCGCAGCGCGGGCGCAGCAACGCTCGATACGCGGCAAAGGAGCGCGAGGTTAAGATGGGCGGCACCCGTCGGGACTTCCTGCGTCGGGTCGCGCAGGCTGGCGGCTATCGCGCTACCTACCTCACCATGCAGGCGATGGGCCTCCTGGGCACGGCTGCCGTCGCCGAGCCGCTGGCGCTCGAGCCCGGCACCCGTCACGGAACCAAGGTCATCATCCTTGGCGCTGGGATGGCCGGGCTCTCGGCGGCCTACGAGCTCTGCAAGGCCGGATATGATTGCGTGGTGCTCGAAGCCCGTGATCGCGTGGGCGGGCGCAACTGGACCCTGCGGCCCGGCGCCAGGCTCGATATGACCGACGGCTCTCGCCAGATCTGCGCCTTCGACGAGGGCCTGTATTGGAATGCGGGCCCGGCGCGGCTTCCCAGCCATCATCAAGCCATCCTCGGTTATTGCCGAGAGCTCGGCATCGCCCTCGAAGTCGAGGTTAATACCAATCGCGGCGGATTGCTGCACAATCCGGCGGCGAACGACGGCCAGCCGATCGAGCTGCGCCAAGCGATCAACGACGCGCGCGGGGAAATCTCCGAGCTGCTCGGCAAGGCGATCAACCGCGGCGCGCTCGACGAGGAATTGTCCGCGCACGACAAGGAGCGGATGCTCACCTTCCTGCAGCATTATGGCGACCTGTCGCCGGATCTGCGCTACCAAGGCTCGACGCGATCCGGCTACAAAACTCTGCCAGGCCCGGCCGATGAGGCCGGCGTAAGGCGCGATCCGGTGCCGCTCGGCGTGCTGCTCGACGCCGACATGTGGACCGCCATGCTGTTCGAGGAGAATTTCGCGCAGCAAGCCACAATGTTTCAACCGGTCGGCGGCATGGACCGCATCGCGCAGGCGTTTGCGAACAAGCTCGGCCGCGTCGTCCGCCTTGGCAGCGAGGTCACCGCCATCCGCCGCACCAACAACGGCGTGAGTATATCGTTCGTCGACAAGCAAGCCGGTAGGCACAACGCCATCGAGGCGGCCTATTGCATTGTGACAATTCCACTCAAGGTCTTGCAGGGCATCGAATACGATTTTTCACCCGCCCATCGGGCCGCCATCCGCGACGTTGATTACGCCAACGCCGTCAAGATCGCGTGGCAGTCGCGCCGATTCTGGGAAGCGGACGAGCACATCTACGGCGGAATTTCATGGACGACAGGTCCGACCACCCAGGTCTGGTATCCCAGCGACCGCTTCTTCTCGGCAAAGGGGATTTTGCTCGGCGCCTATGCGATCGGCGGGCAAGCGGACGAACTCGCAAGCAGGCCGCTGCCCGAACAGTTCGACATGTCGCGCGCGGCAGTCGAGGGTTTGCATCCTGGCCGGAGCCGGGAGCTCGAGAAGCCAATGGCAGTTGCCTGGAGCAAGATGCCTTACAGCCTCGGCTTCGCCGCGCGATTCCGCAATGGCCAGGAGAGCGAGTACTCGCTCCTCAATACGCCGGACGGCCCCTTCTACTTCGCCGGTGAACATCTGAGCCGGATCGGCCCCTGGCAGGAGGGCGCGATTCTGTCGGCCCGGCGCGCCGCCAACATGATCGATAAGCACCGGCGTGTGACGGATGCGACCAACGCGAAGCCGTGAGCGCTTCCACGATGTGTTTCAGAGTCAACGTTGGTCAACGTTGGGAGTAGTTCAGAGGAAGAAACGATGCAACGACTGTTCTCGGTTATTCTGGCGGCAATAGCTCTCGTGTATTGGGCTTACTTCGGAGAGCCGGCACGTGCCCAGTCACGCACCGCTCAAGAGCAACTCGCCGTCGACATCTACAAGGAGCTTGTCGAGATCAATACGGTCACCGAAACAGGCGACACCGCGCGCGCGGCCGAGGCCATGGCCGCACGACTTCGCACCGCGGGCTTCAGCGAATCGGATGTCCAAGTGTTCACGCCCGCACCGCGCAAGGGTAATCTGGTGGCGCGGTTGCGTGGGACGGGTGCGCGCAAGCCGATCCTACTGCTCGCGCATCTCGATGTGGTTGAGGCGAGACGCGAGGACTGGTCGGTTGACCCGTTCAAGCTGATCGAGAAGGACGGTTATTTCTATGGACGCGGCACGGCCGATGACAAGTTCATGGCGGCGGCCTTTGTTGCGAACCTGATCCGCTACATGCAGGAGGGGTACAAGCCGGATCGAGACATTATCGTTGCGCTGGAGACCGATGAGGAAATCCTCGACCGTGATGCCTTGGGGATTCAATGGCTGCTGAAGAACCACCGCGACCTGATCGACGCTGAATTTGCGTTGAATGAGGGCGGCCCTGTCGGATTGAAGAATGGCAAGCCGATTCGTAACAGCATTCAGACGAGCGAAAAAGTTTCGTTGAGTTATCAGCTGGAGGTAAAGAATCGAGGCGGCCACAGCTCGCTGCCGACCAAGGAAAACGCAATCTATCGCCTCGCCGAAGTCCTAGCGCGCCTGTCAAAATTTAACTTTCCCTTTCCCTTCAAGTTGAATGAGACGACCCGCGCGTATTTCGAACGCACAGCCGAACTCGAAGGCGAGCAGGTTGCCGCCGATATCAGGTCCGTCATATCCGGGCGGCCGGATCCAGCCTCCCTATCGTTTGTCCGACTGTCTGCAAACCCGGTCTACAACGCGCAACTGCGCACGACTTGTGTGGCCACCTTGCTGGAGCATCATGCCCGGCGAACCGGTAGACGAAGTCAAGGCGACGCTGGTGCGGGTTCTCGCCGATGATCAGATTGTCGTGACGCAAATCGGAGAGCCGATCTTGAGTGCGCCGTCCGCGCTACATGAAGAGATCATGGGTGCAATCGCAAAGCTCTCGGCCGAGTTTTGGCCAGGCGCGCCGATCGTTCCCACCATGAGCGCCGGCGCCACGGACGGCAGCTACTTGCGCAATGCCGGCATACCGACTTACGGCCATTCCGGCCTCGCCGGCGATGTCGACGATATGCGTGTGCACGGCAAGGACGAACGCGTGCTGGTGAAGTCGTTCTTCGACGGCCAGGAATATCTGTATCGGCTGGTCAAGATGTTGTCGGGCGGTGGGTAATACACCCAACGCTATTGCCTAAACGACAGCCACGGCTGGCGCGACTTGTTGCGAACCGAACTCTCTTAGCAATTGAGGAACTTCCCGATGACGATCATCGATTCCCAGGTCCACGCTTATGAGGCGAACACTCCGAAGCGACCCTGGCACAGTGTGCCGAACTGGCCCGATCACGT
>VAZL01000259.1 GCA_005883445.1 Alphaproteobacteria bacterium
GTCGTAATCAGCCTCGCGCTCTCAGCACACGCTCAACAGCTGCCAAACGCTACGCCTAGCATGGTGGAGATGACTGAGCAGCCTACCCCAGCCCCCGCCGGCTTCAACAATCGGACGAACGGCTTTACTGAGCAGGCTCAATTCGACCGCGATCGCAAAGCTTTCGAAGAGGTAGAGACGATATTGCCAGAGACCAAGGATGACAATGCCGCGACGGCTGGATTACGGAAGCGGAGGTCTTCGGCAAATCCGCCAAGTAGCTCGGAGAATTCAGAAGCTGGCGGCGGCTTGGGTCCGGTCTACAACGCGACCAGTTGCGTGAGTTGCCATCAAAATCCAATCACGGGCAGTTCCAGCCAAGTCTCAGAAATCCGCGCCGGCCGCCGCGACCCAAACACAGGGAATTTTATCGAGCCCCGGGGGGCTCGCTCATCCATCAGCGCGCAATCAGGGCCGAAATCCAGGAGCATGTTCGTCCGGAGGACAATGTCCGCACCTTGCGAATGTCAGCGAACACACTAGGCAATGGATTTGTCGAAGTCATCCAAGACCAGACGATTATCGATATTTGCAATGCGCAGCCTAGAGATATGCAAGGCTTGCCGATAATAGTTCCTGTTGCTGTTGCTGTGGAAACCGTCGCGGACGGCGAACCGGATGAATTTAAGTTTGTGCTGCGGATCGGGCGATTTGGCTGGAAGGCCCAAGAGGCTTCGTTACTGAACTTCAGTGCTAATGCCTATCTAAATGAGATGGGTATCACCAGCCCACTCCAACCAAATGAAAATAAGTCGAGTGGACGGGATGTCTCCCAATTCGACGAGGTTGCCGATCCAGAAGATGAAGCCCAACCCAAACCTAATCTCTCCACTTCAAAGCCAACGAAGCCGGACGACTTTTTGCACCCGTTCGGTGAGGACGTGGAGGCGTTTGCTCGATTTATGCGGTCGACCAAAGTACCGCCTCGCGACTTTGCTCTGACCGAGCTGGACATCTTCAAGGACATCGCAAAGGCCGGAGAAGAGATTTTCAGCGACATAAAATGCCCTGTATGCCACACGCCACAATACATCACGCCGCCCGCAGGTACTGCTATTATACCAATATGGGGGCGTAATAATTCTACCCCTGGAATCGATTTTGGCAGCGATGACAAAAAAGGCGTCGTGCCGGAAGTTCTTGGAAACAAAATACTACGGCCATTCAGCGACTTCATGCTGCATGACATTGGGACCGGCGATGGCATTGTGCAGACACAAGATGCCCAACGCCCCGCCCGCAACGCCCAGAAGTTTTTACAGCAAGCCCAGCAAGCTCCAGAAATTCAACGGCTCCAACAAGCGCCCGCCGAAGCGGACCGCTGCGTCGTGCACATGGTGCAAGACCTCTCGGCTCAGCCTACCAGCACCACGGCCGAGAATTTAGAAGGCATAAAAGCAAGTGGCGCGCGCGTGCTCGATGGGAGGACCGCAAATATGATTCGAACGGCCCCGCTCTGGGGACTGCGTGTGCGACCGCAGTTGCTGCACGATGGGTCTGCGCTCACAACCGAGGAGGCGATTCTAAGGCATTCGGTTCAGGCGAAGGACGCGAAAGAAGCCTTCGAAAGGCTGTCTAGAGAAGACAAGCAGAGACTGTTGATCTTCCTAAAGTCGCTATAGAGGTGGCGAAGCTTGTCGAAGCCGCGAAAGCGTCTTCCAGCAAGCTAGAACGAGCGCCAGCAGCGCAGCGGCCGGTGCCAGCAATGCGTCCGGCGATTGCATGGCCCACAAGGTCGCACCGCTGATCGCGCACCAGAGCATCGGAACGACGAGAAGTTCCCAGCGCGTGCGATCGGCCGCAATGAGCACGCCGAGCGTCGCCACCACGGTAGGATCCGGCGCAATGCCGAAGATCTCGGCCTGCAGCCACGGCCGACCGAGCAGCCGGCCAACCAGCGGCCATGCAAACAGCGCAAAGACAAAGATGCAGAGCCCGGCCGCGCCGGCCACGTCCCGGCCCGGGCGTAGCGATAGACAGTTGCGGATAAGGCCGGTCCAGACCAGCAGCAGCGCCTCGACTGCATAGCCCACGGCGAAATAGCTGGCGGCCCAGTTGATGGTATCGTAGCGGGCGACCAAGTAGGCCCACGCGACGAATAGCCAGCAGGTGGCAAGGATGACTGCGACGGTGCGACTCTGCCAGGCGCCGCCACGAAGCCAGAAAACCAGCACTGCGAGGCCGAGCACGATCGCCAAGACATGCCACGGCCAGACCGCGAGATTGTACAGCTCGAACAGGCGGTAATAGGTGCGCGGCGAAAACAGCAGGAAGTCGGACAGCGAATAAGTCCACCATTCCGACATCAGAGCTTCTCGACATGGGCGATCATGCGGGCGCGCATGGCCTCGCCCGGCAACAGCCCGGTGGCGGCGGCCATGTTTTCCCGCACATGATCGACGCGGGTGGTCGCCGGGATGGCGCAGGTGACGGCCGGATGAGAGACGATGAACTTGAGAATGATCTGCGCCCAACTCGCGCAGCCGATCTCCGCGGCCCAGCCGGGCAGCGGATGGCGCTCGATCTTTCTGAGCAGCTCGCCTTCGCGAAACGGCCGGTTAACGATCACGCCGATGCCGCGGTCCCGCGCCAGCGGAAGGATGCGATCTTCGACCTGGCGGTCGAGAATGTTGTAGGTGACCTGAACGAAGTCGAGCGGCTGGGCGCGCATGATCCGCTCGACTTCGCCGTGCCGGCGCCCTTCCGAGGTGGTGATCCCTACATAGCGGAGCCGGCCAGCGGCCTTCATGGCGAGCAGCGTCCGCAGATGCTCCTCCCAGGAGAGGAGATTGTGGACCTGCAGCAGATCGAAGCGAGGCACGCCCCAGAATCGGCGGGAGGCTTCGATCTGGTCCGGGCCGCGGACGCCGGAGGAGATCCAGACTTTGTCGGCTGAAAACAGGCTGGGCGGCCTG
>VAZL01000260.1 GCA_005883445.1 Alphaproteobacteria bacterium
GTCCTGCGCCAGTCCTTCGGTCTGCACGGAGACGGCAAGGGTTGGCGCTTCCGGCACGCTGACCACCGGCTCCGCCGTGTCGGCTGGCGCCGGAGCGCTCACCCGCTCGACCGGCTCGCTTGGCGCGGATGCAGCCGCCTCGACCACCGCGTCTTCGACTGCCGGCGCATCTGCCGTCGCTGCCTCCGTCGTTTCGATCGAAGGTTCGGGCCTTGGTTCACCTTCAACCGCAGGCGCCGCTGCGACGGCGTCATCGGTCGAGGCAGCTTGCGCCGGCGTAGCTTGCACAAGCGGCGCCGCCTGCGGCGTCGATTCCACCGGCGCGGGCGGCGGTTCGGCGGGCCTCGGCCGCTTGTCCATGCGGTAGCCGAGCGAGCGCAGGACCGAGGCGAAATCCTCGCCCGAGCAGCCCGCAAGCGACGTCATGCCGACGCTAACGGTGAACCCGAAGCCCTCGATTGCGCCCGGCGGCTTCGTGCCCGCTCCGCCGGGACGCCATGCGAGCGCCGGGCGGATGAGATCGGTGAGCCGCTCCAAGATATCGACCCGCACGGCGCGCGTCCCGCACACCCGGTAACCGGCGGTGCGGTAGAGCACCTTTGCAATCTCGTGGTCGGCGGCGATCGACGTGCGGCCGCTGGCGGCAAGTTGTTGGATCGCGTCGAGGCCCTTCCTTTCCGAGCCCCCATATTTGAGCGCCCAGAGCTGCGTCGCCAGCGCCCGCGGCCCCGGCTTGAGCAGCGCCGGCAAATAGATGTGATAGGCGCCGAAGCGCACGCCGTACTTGCGCAGCGTCGCACGCGCGGGCTGCTCCAGGCCCTTGACCTCGTCTGCAACCTTGTGGCGATCGAGCACGCCGAGCGCTTCGGTGAGCTGGAACGCAATGCCACGCGCGATGCCGGTTATGTCCTCGGCCGCGGCGAGCCGGAACAGCGCCTCCAGGAGTCTCTCGATGTGGGACTTGAGCCACAGATCGAGCCGCGCCTGCACCGCGTCGCGCGGCGCGCCGGTAAGATGCTCGTCGGCGATGATGCGCACGCGCGGCTTGAGCGCCTCTTCGCCGGCAACGAGCTTGCCAACGGGTTGTCCGAGCCACCTGATGGTCCCGTCGGTCGCGAGCACGAGCTGCCCGTCCGCCGCTTGCGCCAAGCGCGTTGCACGCGCGTCGATTTCCCCCGCCAGCGCCTTCTGCGCTGCGCCGGCGAGCGCTTTCGCTTCGGAGCCGGCGGCCGAGGCAGCGGCCGTGAACATGAATCCGTCGAGACGGCCGATCGCGTGCCCCTCGACCACGACTTCCCCGCTCTTGGAGATGTCGGTCTCGAGCACCGCGTTCTCGCGTAGCCGGCGCATCAACACGCTGGTGCGGCGATCGACGAAGCGCTCGGTGAGCCGCTCGTGCAGCGCGTCCGACAATTTGTCTTCGACCGCGCGCGTGACGCCTTGCCAGTGCTCGGGGTCGCCCAGCCAGTCCGGACGGTTCGCCGCAAACGTCCAGGTGCGGATGTGAGCGATGCGGTTCGACAGCGTGTCGATGTCGCCGTCGGTGTGATCCGCCTGCTCGACCTGACGCGCGAACCAATCGGTCGGGATCGTGCCTTCGCGCATCAGGAAACCATAGAGCGTCGTGGCGAGCTCGGCATGAGTGGCGGGCGAGATTTTGCGATAGTCGGGCACCTGGCAGACGTCCCACAATCGCTCGACCGCCGCGCGCGTCTTCGCGAGCGAGCGGATATCGTCGTCGCGCGCCGCGTGATCCAGCACCAAGATGTCCTCGGCGATGGGCGCGCGGGTGAGGCCATTCTCTTTCGGCGTCTCTGCGAGCGAAGCCTGCAGTGCTCCCACCGACGAGAAGTCGAGCGTGGTGTTGCGCCATTGCAGCACCTTGATCGGTTCGAACGAATGGCTTTCAAGCGCCTGCGCAAGCTCGGTTTCGAACGGGGGGCACCTGCCGGTGGTGCCGAAGGTGCCATTGCGGATGGCGCGACCGGCGCGGCCGGCGATCTGCGCCAGTTCGGCCGGATTGAGTCTTCGAAACTGGTAGCCATCGAATTTGCGGTCGGAGGCGAAGGCGACGTGATCGACATCGAGGTTGAGCCCCATGCCGATAGCGTCAGTGGCGACGAGATATTCGACGTCGCCCGACTGATAGAGCGCGACTTGCGCGTTGCGCGTGCGCGGGCTCAGCGCTCCCAGCACGACGGCGGCGCCGCCGCGCTGGCGACGGATCAACTCGGCGATGGAATAGACTTCCTCGGCCGAGAACGCGACGACGGCGGAGCGGCGGGGAAGCCGGGTGATCTTCTTTTCGCCCGCGAACGAGAGCTGCGATAGGCGCGGCCGGGTCAGGACATGCGCGCCGGGCAGGAGCCGCTCGACCATCGGCCGCACCGTCTGCGCGCCGAGCACCAGCGTCTCCTCGCGTCCGCGGCGGTTGAGCATGCGGTCGGTGAAGACATGGCCGCGCTCGAGGTCGGCGGCGAGCTGCACCTCGTCGATGGCGAGGAAGGCGACGTCGAGGTCACGCGGCATGGCCTCGACGGTGGAGACCCAATAGCGCGGGCTGGGGGGCTTGATCTTCTCCTCGCCGGTGACGAGCGCGACCGCCTCAGGGCCGGCGCGATCCGCGATCTTGTTATAGACCTCGCGCGCGAGCAGCCGCAGCGGCAGGCCGATCACCCCGGAGGAATGCGCCAGCATCCGCTCGATGGCCAGATGCGTCTTGCCGGTGTTGGTCGGCCCGAGCACAGCGGTGACGCCCGCGCCGGGCGCGCGATCATTCGCGAACGTGGAAGGTGAGAAAGCCATGTGTTGCAGGTGTTTCTTTTAAGTGCGGTCGCTCAAATCGTCATTGCGAGCCAGCGGGTCGGACGAATGCCCGCCCGATGACAGGCTCCGCGGAAGCAATCCATAGCGCGGCATAACGATCCCGCTCCCACCATGGCCCGCAAACACCCCTCCGAACCGGCAGTTGGGAATCGCTTGCGCGATTGCCGTTACCCGGAACACGGTGACTCGCGGTATATTGGCGGAGCTGCATCATCGGTTTCCTAGGTCCAGGCGAGTGCATCCCGGTGAATGAGGCAACGCCGGCCGCGAAGATAGGCGCCGCCGTCTTCGGCCGCACGGTCGATCTCACCAAGCCACGCGCGAGCGGCGAAAAACACGCCATAGTATTCGGCATCGCCGACATCGTCGTGATGGGCCAATAAAATATCCGAGAGACCGCCCAATTTTCGAACCGAGCCACCGCAGGTAGAGCGCGGCCCATCCGACATCGCATTTCGGCCGTTCGCCCGACCGCAACGGGCAGATCGGGCAGATAAAGCATGCGCCAGGCCTCGGGAAAGGCTGTGGGGGCCCCTGTGCTTAAACTGTGGAACGAGTCTCGAACGAATCGCGCCCGAATCGCTGACTCGGTCGTTGTCGGAATTCGTTCACGGCCACATCTGGTGGCACGGCCTTTGCGCGCCACAAAATCGTGTAAGCGGTCAAAAAGGCGGGGGGCCTTCGATGCTGGAATGGATTAACGGCGAGACCTGGCGCTGAATTTCGGGGGATGGAGGTCGGGCGAACCGTCATTGGGTTTTTGCGGTCGCCTTGCTCGGTTGCGGCATGGAAACGAACTGCGTCGCCTGCATGACCCCGAGCCCGATCGGGGTCGGAACCGAGACCCGATAGGGCACCATCACGCGCGTGCCGGCGATGGGGGCAAGCCAGAGCTCGATGTCGCGCAACTGCACGAGATACTTGATCGCGGTGCGCTCGGGAACGTGACCCGCGATTGGCGCAAAACGCACTGCGCACACCACCGCCACGCCTTGGTAACCTCGGTCCGCCCTCACCCGCTCGAGCCGCTTGAAAGCGAGCTGGAGGTCGTAACGCATGCGGCCGTCGAAGATCGACAGCGTGCGCTGACAAGCCTGGGGAACGAGGATGTCGCCGCTGCCCGGAACCCGGATCAGCGACGCCGTCATCGGGTCCGACACCCCGCGTCGATGAGCGTCGGTGACTGGAACGCGATCCGGGCTCGCAACGGTGGGCGGATTGGCCGCCAACTCCTTCACCGCGCCGGCGCTGATCACCATCCGCACTTCATCGGACTTGTCGTCGGTGACGATGCGCGAGGCGTAGGTCGAAGGGACGAGTTGGCCGCTCGAGATGCTTCCGCGCGCAGCGCTCTGGCCCTGGCCGCTGGCAAAGACGCGCAGCAAGCCAGCCGTCGCACCGCTCGCCGAGGCGGTGAAATAATCATCGCCGATGTCGATTATCCAAGCGCCCTGGCCGATCGGCAAACCGCTCAGCGTGACCGTATAGCGGGCATCAAGCTTGCCTTGGGCCAAGCTTCGGCCCCCGTGGGCATCCGCCACGGTCACCGCGAGCGCGGTCACGCAGAGAAAAATCGCGTGGCGGGTGAGGCGGTGTGAACCCACGAAGCCCGGTCCCTGCTTTCGCCATTTCTTGGCTTTCGCCATTTCTTGTCGAAACCGCCGGCCCATGGCTAGCCGCTGTCCCCGGCGCGACCAGGTGGCCGGCCGCTGGCCGATTTCCAATAACCCTTGACGCGGCATCTTGGCCCGATCAAGGCAGTTGGGATCCGCCGAATAACTCCCTCATCCGCCGCGCAATTCCGCGCGGAAACGCGCGGCTTGACACCTTTTCATGCGCTCACTATAGGTCCGCCGGCTTGCGAAGCCGCAGGTGGTCGAGCCGATGACGATGCGCGCAGGCTCGATCCAGCAAACACTTGAAACACAAGGTTTCTCAATGTCACGGCGGTGCGAACTCACCGGCAAAAGTGCGCAGGTTGGGCACAAGGTCAGCCACTCCAACATCAAGACCAAGCGGCGTTTCCTGCCCAATCTGCTCAACGTCACCATGATTTCCGACGCGCTCGGCCGCTCGGTCAAGCTGCGCGTGTCGGCAAACGCGCTGAAGACCGTCGATCACCGCGGCGGCCTGGATGCATTTCTGTTGAAGGCGAAGGACGACGACCTGTCCGAGAAGGCGCTCGAATTAAAGCGCCAGATCAGGAAGAAAAGGGCGGCGGAAGCGGAGTAAGCGTAACCTCCACGCCTGCGACATATCTCCTGCGTTTGGCGGGAAATGCGGCAAATGTCGAGGCGATGGATTACGGCTCCGCCAGCGTGAATTGCAGCAGCAGCGTGCGCTGAACCGCGGAGAAATTGTCGTCGGAGATGAGGGTGAGGACGACTTCGCCGCCCGCGCTGCGGTGAACGCTCAAGCCTTCCATATTGTCGATCTCGTAGCCGAGATCGACGTCGAATAGAACGGGGCCGTCAACCACCGCGCCCGGCTTGATCTCGCCGAGCGGGATGCGGCGCATGCGCACGGCCAAACCGCTGCTCCAGCTGAATCTGCGTTCGAGCAGCAGAACGTCGCCGCCGGGCAGGAGCGCGGCATCGGTGACGTCGTAGTTCGAACTTCGCCTGACCGCGAAATCACCGGGGCTCGCTCCCCCGATGAGGAAACCACTGATGTTGCCCGCCTTGTCGAGGCCGCGCTCCGAGATCGCGATCAATGTACCGGCGAGCGGCAAGCCCTTCGGAACGAAGACCAGGGCCTCAATTCCCTTGTTGGAAGGCAGCGAGCGCAGTCCCGGCGGCAGCGCGATCGGCCGGCCGCGGGCAAAGAGGCCCTCCTTGCCGTAATTGAAGCGGACGATCTGATGAACTCGCTCGATGCCGACATAGAGGGTGCCACCATCCTCTGCGATCGCTTCCGTGTCATACCAACCGCGCGCCGCCAGCGGTCGCCCGTCCGCGCCCAGGATCGGCGCCATTTCCACGTCCGCGATGCCGCTCGGCCGCGTGCCCTCGTAGACGATGCGGCCGCGAAACCACCAACCTTTGTCGGTCAGGGCGATGAAATGAGCGCCATCCGGCGCAACGCGAATGGCCGAAATGCCGCCGAAGTGCTGGTAGGACGAACGCAGCACGAGACCGCCGCGGAATTCGAGCAGCCCGAACTGCCGTAGCGAGGCGTCGCGAACGTCGAAAGCGCCTGAGACGAGCGCCAAGAGCAGCGCACTCGCGGCGATGAGCGCCGCGATGGTTCGTCGATTTGTCCGTGTAAGACCGCAACGCCAACGCGCCATGCGGACGCTCACGCGTCAAGCCTCCGCATCCGCCGCGGTTCGGCCTGGGCCTGTTCGTCGAATAGTTCGGCGAGCTTTTCAGTCATTGCGCCGCCGAGTTCCTCGGCGTCGACGATGGTGACGGCGCGGCGGTAGTAGCGCGTGACGTCGTGACCGATGCCGATCGCGATCAACTCCACCGGCGAGCGCGTCTCGATCTCCTCGATCACCCAGCGCAGGTGCCGTTCCAGGTAGTTGCCGGGATTGACCGATAGCGTGGAATCGTCGACCGGAGCGCCATCGGAGATCATCATGAGGATCCTGCGCTGCTCGGTACGGCCCAGCAGCCGCTTGTGCGCCCAATCGAGCGCTTCACCGTCGATATTCTCCTTGAGCAGGCCTTCGCGCATCATCAGACCGAGATTTTTGCGGGCGCGACGCCAAGGCGCGTCCGCCGACTTGTAGATGATGTGGCGCAGATCGTTGAGCCGCCCCGGATTGGCGGGTTTGCCGGCGGCGAGCCACGCCTCGCGCGATTGTCCACCTTTCCACGCGCGCGTGGTGAAGCCCAGAATTTCGACTTTGACGCCGCAGCGCTCGAGCGTGCGCGCCAGGATGTCGGCACACGTCGCCGCCACCGTGATCGGCCGTCCGCGCATCGAGCCCGAATTGTCGAGCAGGAGCGTGACCACGGTGTCGCGGAAACTGGTTTCCTTCTCATGCTTGAACGAGAGCGGATGGAGCGGATCCACCACGATGCGCGAGAGCCGCGCCGGATCGAGCAATCCCTCCTCCAGGTCGAACTCCCAGGCGCGGTTCTGTTGCGCCAACAAGCGGCGCTGCAGCCGGTTGGCGAGCCGCGCCACCACGCCTTGCAGATGCGAGAGCTGCTTGTCGAGATAGCCGCGCAGCCGATCGAGCTCCTCCGGTTCGCACAAATCCTCGGCTGCAACCGTCTCGTCGTGCTTGGTAATGAAGGGCCGGTAATCCGGCCCGCGCGGCTCGTTCTGACCGTGCCGGCGTGGACGGCGTGGCTCAGCCGGAGTTTCGGAGTCGCCCATCTCGGCGTCGTCCGCCATCTCGGCGGAGAGTGCGTCGGCGGCCTCCGCCGTGGAGTCGGACATGTCCTCGCCGGCGGCATCGGCTTCGTCGACCCGCGTCTGCGTATCCTCCGAATCGGCGCCCTGGCCGTCCTCGCCGGACTCTTCCTTGCGGCGATCCTGCTCGCCCTCCTCGCCTTCCTCCTCGTCGGACTCGGTGCTGCGGTCCTCGCCCATATCGAGCGCGTCGAGGAGATCGTGGATGGCGTCGCCGAAGCGTGCCTGGTTCTCGATCAGCCGTTCGAGCCGATCGAGATCGCGCCCGGCGCGGTCCTCGATCAGCGGGCGCCACAAATCGACGATCTTCTTAGCCGCCGGCGGCGGTGCTTGGCCGGTCAACCGCTCCCGCACCATCATCGCGACCGCTTCCTCGATGGGCGCATCCGCCCGGTCGGTCACCTGGTCGAACTTGCCGCGGTGGAAACGGTCGTCGAGCATGGCCGAGAGGTTCTTTGCAACGCCGGACATCCGGCGTGCGCCGATCGCCTCGACGCGGGCCTGCTCGACCGCCTCGAATACGGCGCGCGCCTGCTGCCCGCCCGGCACGAGCTTGCGATGCACGAGCGGGTCATGGCAGGCGAGCTTGAGCGCGATCGAGTCGGCGTGCCCGCGCACGATCGCGGCATCCGGGCCGCTGAGCTTTCGCGGCGGCTCGGGCAGGCGCGCCTTGCCGCCGACGATCCCGGGGCGTTCCGCGGCGAAGGCGACTTCGAGCTCAGGCTTGCGCGCGATCGCGCGCAAGCATCCCGTGACCGCGCGCTTGAATGGCTCGGTCGGGGAGTCTTTCGACGGATTTCTGGGCTTGATGTTCGATGACATCACAGCGTCATGGGCGTGCGGGACGGCTCAACTCAGCGCGACATTGACCGACGATTCCGGCAGCTCCACTCCGAAACAGCGCTGATAGAACTCGGCCACGATCGGCCGCTCCAGTTCGTCGCACTTGTTGAGGAAGGTCAGCCTGAAGGCGAAGCCGATGTCCTTGAAGATGTCGGCGTTCTCCGCCCAGGTGATCACCGTGCGCGGGCTCATCACGGTCGAAATATCGCCGTTCATGAAGGCGTTGCGCGTGAGGTCGGCGACCCGCACCATCTTGTTGACGATGTCGCGGCCCTGGTCGGTGCGATAGTGCTTGGCCTTGGCCAGCACGATGTCGACTTCGTTGTCGTGGGGCAGATAATTGAGCGTGGTGACGATCGACCAGCGGTCCAT
>VAZL01000261.1:0-2338 GCA_005883445.1 Alphaproteobacteria bacterium
CATTCCCCAGATAAAGGAGGGGTCTACGGCGGATCGGCCTACGCCGTCACCTCGCAGGGAGGCGACTACGGATATGATTTTCGGGAAGGACAGGGGAACAGGGGAACATCACAAATCGAGCTTCGCGGCTTTGTCGCGATCGTACCACCAAGTGTCGGGAACGCCGCGCGCATAGCGCGGTTTTGTCGCTGGCCGGCTGAACACGTCCCAATAGGCGAGCCAATGCGAGGGCTTGTACCAGTGCGGAACCCAATAGCGGCCGGTGCGGATCACGCGGTCGAGCGCTCTACAAGCTGTCGTCAGGGTAGCGCGGTTATCAGCCGCGATGATTTTGTCGATGAGCGCATCGATGACCGGATCGGATATGCCGGCGAGATTCTGCGAGCCCCGCTTCGCGGCGGCCTGCGAGGAAAAAAGCTCCGCAACGAATCGCCGGGCGTGCTCGAAAACCCGAACCGCTGCACCGTGAGGTCGAAGTCGAAATCGTCGACCCGCTTGCGATATTGCACGGCGTCGACGATGCGCAGCGTCGCCTCGATGCCCAACGTTCCGAGATTCTTGATGAACAGCATGTGATGCGGCTGCGACGACGGCTCGTCGAGCAAGAATTCGACGCTGATTGGCTCGCCCTGCGGCGTCACCCGCTTGCCGTCCTTGACGGCGAATCCGGCCTCCTGCAACAGCGCGCTCGCGTGCCGCAAGAGCGAGCGGTCCTGGCCCGAGCCATCGGAGACCGGCGGCACGAACGGTTCGCCGAACACCTCGTCGGCAACCTTCCCGCGGAACGGTTCGAGCAGCGCCAACTCTTCGCGTGACGGCTTGCCTTCGGCCATCATGTCGGAATTCTGGAACACCGAATGGGTGCGTTTGTAACTCCCGTACATCAGGGTCTTGTTGGTCCATTCGAAATCGAACGCGTAAATGAAGGCTTCGCGCAGTCGCTTATCCTTGAGCTTGTCGCGGCGGGTATTGAAGAACCAGCCCTGCGCGCCCGACGGCGTATCGTCCGGCAGGGTATCACGCTTGACGCGGCCATCGCGAGCCGCCGGAAAGTCATAGCGCGTCGACCAGATGCGCGAGGTGAACTCCTCGCGGAAGAGATAGCTCTTGCTGGTGAAACCCTCGAAGGCGACATCGCGGTCGCGATAGAATTCGTAGCGCACGACGTCGAAATTGTTCTGTCCGCGCTCGACCGGCAGCTCGGCGCCCCACCAATTCTTGACCCGGTCGTATTCGATGAAGCGCCCGGGATCGAAGCGCCCCACCTGGTAGGGACCGCTGCCGAGCGGCGGCTCGAGCGTCGTCTCGTCGAAGGCATGCTTGGAGTAGTATTCGCGCGAAAAAATCGGCAGCGAGGCCGTGAACAGCGGCACGTCGCGCGCCCGCTTGGGCGCAAAGGTCAGCACCACGGTGGCGTCATCGGTCGCCTCCGCGCCGACGAAGTCGCGCAGCAGTTGCTGGGCGATCGGGTGGCCCTTCTCCTTAAGGATCTTGAGCGAGAACGCGACGTCGTGGGCGGTGAGCGGGCTGCCGTCGTGAAAGGTGATGCCGGGCCGCATCAGAAAACGGTAGGCGAGCCCATCCGCGGATATCCGCACCGCGCGCGCGGCAAGCCCGTAGAGGGCGTCCGGCTCGTCGGCCGCGCGCGTCAGCAGGCTGGCGAAGGTGAGCTCCATGCCCTGCGCGCCGTCGCCCTTGAGGATGAAGATGTTGAGCGAATTGAAGGTGAGAAAGTTCTGATTGAAGGTGCGGGTGGCTCCGGCCGGATATTTGAGATCGCCGAACGCCGAGATGCCGTGCCGCTCGGGGCCCTCCTCCGCCCACGCCGGACGAGCGAGCGTCGAAACGAGCGCACCGGCGCCCAGTGCGAGCGTATGGCGTCGCGTCACCTTGCAGATGTCGGTCATGGTCGCGTCCCTGTCTTGGCGGCTTTTTCCGCATCCCACCACCACACGGTCGGAAAGGCCGATGCGCCGTATTTCGGCAGCGGATCCTGCCGGTTGAAACGGTCCCAGCGGGCCGTGCGGCTTTTATCCAAGGTAAATTGCGGCACCACGTAGTGGTTCCAAAGCAGCACGCGATCGAGCGCCCTGGTGGCGGCGATGAGCTCGGCGCGGTCCTTGGCGAAGATCACCCGCTCGATCAGCGCGTCGACCGCCGGATTTTTGATGCCGACGTAATTGCGCGAGCCCGGCGTGTCGGCGGCCGGCGTGCCCCAGTAGTCGCGCTGCTCGTTGCCGGGCGAAAGCGATTCCGGCCAGGAGGCGACGATGATGTCGAAATCCCAGTTGCGCAGCCGGTTCTCGTATTGCGGATCGTCGACCGTGCGCACGTTCAC
>VAZL01000261.1:2564-6071 GCA_005883445.1 Alphaproteobacteria bacterium
GGAGGCGAGCTCGGTGCCGTCGAAGTAACTGTTGATGCGCGTGTATTGGCCGAAGAAGATCTGCTTGTTCATCTCCTCGAAGTCGTAGGCGAAATTGAAGGCGCGCCGCAGCCGCGGGTCCTTGAATTTGTCGCGCCGGGTATTGAAGGCGAAGGCCTGCATGATCCCCCGATTGCGCTGGGGGAATTCCTCGAGCACCACGCGCTTGTCCTTGACCGCCGGGAAATCGTAGGCCGTCGCCCAGTTCTTGGCGACGTTCTCCGTGCGCCAGTCGACGTGGTCGGCTTTGAAGGCCTCGATGGCCACGGTGGAGTCGCGGAAATACTCCAACCGCAGTTCGTCGAAATTATCGCGTCCGATATTGACGTTGAGATCCTTACCCCAATAGTCCTTCACCCGCTCGTAGACGACGGTGCGGCCGGCGACGAACTCCTTGACGCGGTAGGCGCCGTTGCCGAGCGGCGGTTCGAGCGTGGTCGCGCCGATGTCGCGCTTCTTGCCGGCGGCGTCGGCCCCCTCCCACCAATGCTTCGGCAACACGTTGAGCTGACCCAGGATCAGCGGCATTTCACGATTGCCCGGGGCGTCGAAGATGAAGGTGACTTCGCGCTCCCCAGTCTGTTCCATTTTCGTGACATGCCGATAATAGGCCGCCGTCATCGGACTGTGCTTCTTGAACGCCTGCATGGAGAAGATCACATCCTCGACCGTCACCGGCTTGCCGTCGTGATGGCGCGCGTTGGCGCGCAAGCGGAAGGTCGCCGAGCTGAAGTCGCTCGCATGGGTGACCGCTTCGGCAATAAGCCCGTAGTCGGTCGAAACTTCGTCAAGCGACGGCGCCAGCAGCGTGTCGGAGAGCATGCCCGCGCCCGCCGCGATCGATCCCTTCAACCCGGAGACGACCTCGTTGAAGTTGTCGAACGTGCCCACCGCCATCAGCCGCACGCTTCCACCCTTCGGCGCGCTCGGGTTGACGTAGTCGAAATGCTTGAAGCCTGCCGGATATTTGAGCTCTCCGAACAGCGACAATCCGTGCTTCCATTCGAGCGCATGTTCTTGCGCGCGCGCGGACGCGCCGAGAAACGGCGCTCCAAATCGGTCGAGGATGGGGGATAAAGCTGCAAGGACGCCGGTGCGAACGACGGATCGACGGGTCAGGCGCAAGGAAACCTCCGGGGCAACGACGCCAATGACGCACGCACTGGCCGCATTATCTCCGATTTGCGATGGTGGGGCACGGACATGTGCGCGGTCGGACCATCACTTTATCATCACTTTATAAGTAGGCGGCGACCGCGCCTGCGCCACTGATATGGTGGGCTCCAACGGGTTCATTACCAAATCTTAAAGTACGCGGTAAGGGGCCGCGACCCTCGGGCTGCTTCACTGCGCCTTCGGGCTGCCGGCGGCCTCGGCCGCCTTGGGCAGCGGCGCCGGGTTATCGGAGAGCGAGTTGAGATAGGCGATGACGTCGGCGCGCTCGCCGCCGCGCTGGATGCCGGCGAAGGTCATGTTGGTGCCGGGAACGTAGCCGCGCGGATTGATAATGAACTGGCTGAGGTCGTCGATGGTCCAATTGCCGCCCTTCGCCTTCATCGCGGCGGAATAGTTGAACCCCGCCTCCGACGCCTTCGGCCGGCCGACCACGCCATAGAGGTTAGGACCGACCAGGTTGCGCCCGCCCTTGGTGAAGGTGTGGCACGCCTGGCATTTCTTGGCCGCGTTCTCGCCGCGGGCGACGTCGGCCTTGGCGAGCAGCTGCTCGATCGGCTCCTGCTTTTCCGGCTCCGCGGGCTTGCCGGCCGGCGCCTGCTCCGGCACCGCGATCTCGTAGCCGGGCTTGGCCGGCTTCACCGGCGTGAAGATGGCGCCGGCGGCGATGTTGATCGAGAGCACGCCGAGACAGGTGCCCAGGATGGCACCGAGGATTTTGTTCACTTCAAAGGAGTCCATCGCCTGAAGGCTCGCGGAAGCTTGGGGAATTGCAAGCGGCGGCCGCGCTGGATTGCGGCGGTGCACAAATAGCCGGTTTGCCTCGGCTCTGGCAACCCGTATAAGCGGCCAACCCCCTCAGGGTGGCGCCAAACATACATTTTGCTGCAAGCCGAGGGGCCGAGGCGCAGCGATGGCCGACGTTCTCATTGTCATCCCCGCGCGCATGGCTTCGACCAGGCTTCCGGGCAAGCCGTTGCTCGACATCGCGGGCGAGCCGATGATCGTCCACGTGCTGCGCCGCGCGCAGGCGGCGCGGCTCGGGGAGGTGGTGGTCGCGACCGATTCGGACGTGGTCGCGGCCTGCGTCGAGAAAGCCGGCGGCCGCGCCGTGATGACGCGCGCCGACCACGTCTCGGGCTCCGACCGCATTTTTGAGGCCTTGGACGTCGCCGACCCGCAGCGGCGCAGCGCCATCATCGTCAATGTGCAGGGCGACCTGCCCACGCTTGCGCCCGCCGACATCGCGGCCGCGATCGGACCGCTCGCCGACGGCGCGGTCGACATCGCCACGCTGGCGGCCGAGATCAGGCGGGCGGACGAACGCACCGACCCCAGCGTGGTGAAACTCGTCGGCACCCCGGTTGGAGAGCGGCGCCTGCGCGCGCTCTATTTCACCCGCGCCGAGGCGCCTGCCGGCGAGGGGCCGCTCTATCATCACATCGGCCTTTACGCCTTTCGCCGCGCGGCGCTCGCCCGTTTCGTGGCGTTGCCGCCTTCGCCGCTCGAGCAACGCGAAAAACTCGAGCAGCTGCGCGCGCTCGAAGCGGGGATGCGCATCGACGCCATCATCGTCGACAGCGTGCCGCTCGGCGTCGACACGGCTGCGGAGCTCGAGCGGGCGCGCGCAATCCTCGGGCGGGGCAAGACAGGACCGTAGCCCGCATTGAGCGCAGCGAAATGCGGGACCGCGTTGGCGTTCTGCAAGAAGCCCGGATTTCGCTCCGCTCAATCCGGGCTACAGCAAAGGCGCGCCGAGCCGTTGACTCGGGGCGGCGGCGTGCGTACCGGAACGCCATGACGGCAGCCAAGAAGATCGTGTTCCAGGGCGAACCGGGAGCGAACTCCCACCTCGCCTCGCGCGACGCCTATCCGGACTACGAGCCGGTGCCGTGCGCGACCTTCGAAGACGCATTTGCCGCGATCAACAGCGGCGAGGCCGAACTCGGCATGATCCCGATCGAAAACTCGGTCGCCGGCCGCGTCGCCGACATTCACCATCTCTTGCCGGACTCAGGCCTCCATATCGTCGCCGAGCATTTCATGCCGGTGCGGCATCAGCTGCTGGGGCCGAAGGGGGCAACGCTCAAGGACATCAAGACGGTCGAGAGCCACGTGCACGCGCTGGGCCAGTGCCGCAAGGTGATCCGCAAGCTCGGCATCAAGCCGGTGGTCGCCGCCGACACCGCCGGCTCCGCCCGCGAGGTCGCCGAAATCGGCGACAAGACGCGCGCCGCCATCGCCTCGCGGCTTGCCGCCGAAATCTACGGCCTCGACATCCTGGCGCAGGACATC
>VAZL01000262.1:0-377 GCA_005883445.1 Alphaproteobacteria bacterium
GCTGCCGCGAGCTGCCGCCGCCGCAGCGGTAGCGATCAGCCGATCATTCCTCAGAAAGCTCAGCTCACGGCGCGACAGGCTCCGCGAAAAGGAAGCGTGCGCCCCAACCCTCCCGCAATTTGAACTCGCCCGGCGCCTCGGCTAGACACGCGTGGGATCAACCGCATGAACCGAACCGGCCTCGTGATCGCGTTTGCCGTCGCCGCCGCGGTTGGCCTCGTCTTCGGCATGCGGCCCGACCTCGACCTCAAGCTCGCCGCGCTGTTCTTCGACCCCGAGCGCGGAGGATTTTGGCGCGCCTATGATCCGAGCTATCTGCGCGCGCGCGACGCGGCCGTCTGGTTGACCACGCTCGTGGCGATGCCGGCGAGCATCGC
>VAZL01000262.1:533-7107 GCA_005883445.1 Alphaproteobacteria bacterium
GAAGAACTGCTCCTTCATCGCCGGCGAGCCGTCGGGCGCGTTCTGGACGATGGCGGGCGCCGCGGTAGTGCCGCCGCAATGGCGCGCGCTCGCCTATGCCAGCGCGCTCGCCTTCGGCGCCGCCGTGGGCGTGTTGCGCATGGCGGCCGGCGCGCATTTCTTCACCGACGTGGTGTTCGCCGGCGTATTCAGTTTTCTGGTGATCTGGCTCGTGCACGGCTGGCTCTACCGCTGGCCACGCACGCGCATTTCGGACGAGGCGGTGGAGCGGGCGCTCGAGCGCTTTGAGCCGAAGCGGGCCTAGGCGCCGATCCGACTCAATATTGTCCCTTGGGTTCCAAGCCGAGCATGAATTGCCCGTACATGCTGCCGGTGGAATCCCAATTGAGGCTGATGTGGGAGGCGGCCGCGTGCGCGTCGCGCCAGGCGCGCTGCAGCGGTTGGCTGAGGAACAAGCCCTGCCCGCCGGCCGCGAGGAACAGCGCGTCGATGGCGGCGACCAGGAGCCGCACGCAAAACGCCTGGTCGCGGCGGTTGCGCAGCCGCACGTCCACGCTGATGGGGTCTCCGCGCGCGGCGGTCTCGAACGCCTCCGCCAGATCGCGGAACATCAAGAGCCGCGCCGCGTCGATGCAGGCGCTCGCCTCGGCGACGCGCATCTGCACGGTGGTGAGCTCGGCCATGCGGCGGTTGCCGCCGGCGACCGCGCCGCGGGTGGTGCGCACGCTTGCCATCGCGAGAAAATCGGCGAGCGCGCCTTCCGCCATCCCCAGCACCGGCGACACGATGGCGATCGGCAGCACGGCGAGAAACGACTGCCGATAGAGCGGGTTGGGATTGGCGCGCATGCCGGGGGCGGCGGCATCGGCAAGCTCGGCGAAGGCCAGCGTGCGATGGGTGGGGACGAACACGTCCCGCGCGACGATGTTCTTGCTGCCGGTGCCGGCGAGCCCCATGGTGTGCCAGTTGTCGTCGATGACGCAGTCGGCGCTGCGCAGAAGGAAAAATCCGGGCTTCGCGGCTGCGTCGGGTTGCGGGATCATGCCGCCGAGCAGCTGCCACTGCGCATTGTCGCAGCCGCTGCAAAAGCTTCCCACGCCGGAGAGCCGACAGCCGCCGTCTACCGCCACCGCCTGGCCGACCGGCGCATAGGTCCCGGCGGCGAGCGCGGTGCGCTCCTGCCAGACCTCGTCCTGCGCCGCTTTCGAGAAGCAGGCGATGAGCCACTGGTGCGAGGCGAGCAGGGCGTAAACCCAGCCGGTCGAGCCGCATCCGCTCGCAATCGCGGCAACGATCTGCGCGAACACGTCGAAGCCATGCTCGAGCCCGCCGTAGGACCGCGGCTGCATGACGCGGAACAGGTCCGCCTGCCGCATGCGTTCGATCATGTCGTCGCCGACGCGGCGGTCGGATTCGGTCTGTTGCGCGCGCTCGCGCGCAAGCGCGCCGATAGCGCGCGCTCGCGTCAGGAGATCGGACACATCGGGGTTGGCGGCTGAGGGCCTTGCGGCGGCGACTGACATCACAATGGAGCCCGGCTCGAGGCCAACAGGCTAAGCTGTCGCGATCAGCCGATGCAAGTATGGCCGCCTCGAGCCCGCCGGGCAAAAAGGTTTGGCGCCCGCCGAAAGCAAAGCCCGAGAATCGGCTCGCGTCCGATTCAGATCGTGGCAACGCAATCGATCTCCACGTCGAACGGACCGTGCCAGGCCGACACGCAGATGAAGCCGCGCGCCGGCGGGCTCGAGGGGAAATACCGCGCGTAGACGGAATTGATCGCCTGGAAATGCGCCGCGTCCGTGCAATACACGGTGCACTTGATGACCTTGTCGAGCGATGAACCGGCCGTGGTCAAGCAGAGCTTCATCTGCTCGAGCACGAGCTCGGCCTGGCGTTCGATCGGCAAGCGCTTGATCTCGCCGGTCGCCGGATCGTAGGGCGGGATGTTCGACACGAAGACAAGATCGCCGCACCGCACGGCCATGCTGACCGGGACTTTGCGGGCTTCGGCATAGGTGGACAACGGCTCGACGCGAATGGCCTGTTTATTCATGGTGGTCCCTCGTTCCGGTTTGCGCGTGCACGGCTCACGCGCCGCAATGCTGGCAGCAAAGCTGTCCTCTGTCGTTTCCCATTGGTTCGGCGCGCGCCGAACCGTCGTTGCTTGCTGACGGGGCCGACGGGGCGGTAAAGTCCCCCATGGTCGCGGCTGCAAATCTGGTCGAAGTCGCCGCGCTCGTGGGCGATACCGCGCGCGCGACCATTCTGGCTGCCCTGATGGGCGGTCAGGCGTTGACCGGCAGCGAACTTGCTTATCTCGCCCGCGTCTCGCGTCCGACCGCCAGCGAGCACCTGCTCAAGCTCGTCGAGGCGCGCCTCGTCGCGGTCACCAAGCAGGGGCGCCATCGCTACTATCGCATCGCGTCGCCGTTGGTCGCGCGCATGCTCGAAAGCATCATCGCCGTCGCGGCGATCGAGGTCCCGTCGCGCTATCAGCCGCGTTCGATTCGGGATGATGCGCTCCGCTTCGCGCGCACGTGCTACGATCACCTGGCGGGCCAGGTCGGTGTCGCCATCGCCGATGCGCTCGTCGCCAACGGGCACATCGTCCTCACCGAAGACGGCGGCGAGGTGACGGATGCGGGCGCGCGCTTTCTGACCGAATTCGGTGCGAACCTGCGCTCACGCGGCAAACGCATCTTCTGCCGGCCCTGTCTCGACTGGAGCGAGCGCCGATACCATGTCGCGGGTCTTGTGGGCGCGGAGATCTGGCGGCGCTGCTTGGATTTGGGTTGGCTCATCCGCGAGCGCGACAGCCGCGCGCTGCGGTTGACCGCGGCGGGAAAGACAGGCCTGTCCCATACGTTTGGAGTCGACCTGACGAAAGAGGGGCTCGAGGGCTCGAAAGAAATCAAGGTCGCGAGTGCGGCCAAGGTCCTGCTGCGAGCCTAGCTCGCGCGAATATCCCCGAAAGTTCAGTGCGCTGAGCGCTTGCGATCCCAGACGGGCGCCACTGCCACCTCAGGCTTTTTCCATCGCCGCCTTCTCCGGTAGTATTGCTGGACCCGTTCGAAGCCCGAGCCGGCAAACGCCGTGGAGACAGCGATCACGGCTGTCCCGACAGCCGAAGGTGGGGAGGACATTCGCGTGGCATCGTTCGTTCGCCTCCTTGCGCGCGCGCTGCCGCTTGCCGTCGCGATCGCGGCCGTGCCGGCGATGGCGCAGGATTACCCCACGCGGCCGGTCACCATCGTGGTCGGCTATACGCCGGGCGCGACCAGCGATTTGCTCGCGCGCACCGTGGCCGAGCGGCTCAACGCCGCTTGGGGGCAATCCGTCATCGTCGACAACAGGTCGGGGGTGGGCGGCAATATCGCCGCCGCCTACGTGGCGCGCGCGCCGGCCGACGGCTACACGCTGATGGTCGGCACCGATGCCATCATGACCAGCAACGTCTTTCTCTACAAAAATACGCCGTTCGACCCGGTGAAGGACTTCGCGCCGATCGAAGGCGCACCCGGGCCAGCTGCAATATGGCTCCTCCGGCATCGGCTCCCCCCATCACCTTGCCGGCGAACTCTTGCGCCAGAAAACCGGCATCGACGTCGTCCACGTGCCTTATCGCGGCGGCGGCGCCACCATCAACGATCTGCTGGGCGGTCACATCAAGGTCGCCTTCCTCAGTCTCTCGACCGCGATTCCGCATCTCGGGAGCGGCAAGATCAAGATCGTGGCGGTCGTGGAAAGGGCCCGCTACGCCGCCATGCCGGACATCCCCACCGTCGGCGAGACCGTGGCGGGCTTTGAAATGTCGTCCTGGGTCGCGTTCTTCGCGCCGGCGGCCACGCCGGCGCCGCTCGTGGCGCGCCTCAACGAGGCGATGGTGAAGGTGCTCACGAGCGATGCCGTGAAGGAGAAGCTCGCCACGCTCGGTCTTGCGGTCGCGCCCAGCACGCAGGCCGAGCTTGCCGCCATCGTCAGGGAAGGTCTTGCCGTGCGCAGCCAGCTGGTGAAGGCTGCCAATATCCAGGCCGAGTAGCAGGGTCCGCGCGCTCATGCTGCGAGCGGGCGTGCTTGCCGCCGTCGCACCGCCATCTTGACGTTCAAGCCGCGGAGTCGATCGAGGTTCGCGATGTCCACCTTGCGCATTTACGGGATTGCCCGCACCCGCGCCTTTCGCGTGCTCTGGATCGCCAAGGAGCTCGATCTCGATTACGAGCATATTCCGCTCGAGATCGGTGCGGCCGGCGCCGGCAAGCCGGACTATCTCGCCATCAACCCCAACGGCCGTCTGCCGGCGATCGACGACGGCGGCTTCGTCTTGTGGGAGTCGCTCGCGATCACGCTCTATCTCGCCAAGAAGCATGGCCGGCTTTACCCGAGGACGCTCGAAGGCGAGGCCAAGGCGTGGCAGTGGAGCCTGTGGTCGGTGCAGGAGGTCGACCGCGGCGTCAACATCTGGTCGCTGCACGCCGTGCGCCTGCCGCCCGCGGATCGCGATCCGCAACGGCTCGCCGAGGCGCTCAAGGTCCTGGAGCGGCCATTGAAGGTGCTCGACGGTGCGCTTGCCGCCCGCTCCTACCTCCTGGGCGACGACTTCACCGTCGCCGATCTCAACGTCGCCGCCGTCATCAGCCGGGCGATCGACATGGATATGTCCGCGACGCCGCGCGTGGGGGAATGGCTCAAGCGCTGCCTCGACCGTCCGGCGGCGCGCGCGGCGCAGGCCTTGCGCGCGCAGGCCGACGCGAAGACGTCGGTCGAGGTGACGCGGGCGATCGCCCGGCACAACCGCTTGTGAGCGGCGCGGCCCGCTCGTCGGCAGCCGAACGAGGGAGTGCCATGCCCAAGCGCAGCGCCGGCATTTTGATGTTCCGACGACGCGGCGGTGAGGTCGAGGTTTTGCTCATGCATCCGGGCGGCCCGTTCTGGGCCAAGAAGGATTTGGGCGCGTGGTCGATTCCGAAAGGGGAATATTCCGAAGGCGAGGACGCGCTCGCGGTGGCCAAGCGCGAATTCGAAGAGGAGACGGGGGCCCGTCCGCAGGGCGATTTCCTTCCGCTCGGTGAGGTCGTTCAAGCCGGCCGCAAGATCGTCACCGCCTGGGGACTCGAAGGCGATTTCGATCCCGCGACGCTGACCTCGAACCGGTTCGAGCTGGAATGGCCGCCGAAGAGCGGGCGCAAGGCGTCGTTTCCCGAAGTCGACCGCGCGCAATGGTTTTCGCCCGCCGACGCGCGACGGAAGATTCTCGCGGCGCAGGGCGAGTTCATCACGCGGCTGCTTGCGGCGATGGGCAAGTAACGGTCGTTCTCAACGGCCGACCGTCCACATGGCGTCGAGCCGCCGGCGCAGCGCGTTCGGCTTTTCGACGAAAATGCGCGCGGCAATGCGCGCGGCGCCCGTGACATGGGCGGCCCTGCGTTCGGCGATCGCGGTCGCCAGGCGAGAGCGCCAGCGCGCGAGCGGTTGATGCGGCCCCGTCAGGCTTGCGAGCATCAGCATGTCCTGATGCTTGCCGAGCCGATCACGCAGCCGTTGCGCCTCGCCGCTCCACATTTTGACGAAGCGCGGCCACAACGGCTCAATGATGTCGATCTGATAACGATGGATCACGACGCGCTTGCGCAACTCGTGCAACTCTTCCGCGTCGGTATCCGGCCAATGCGTCGGGATCATCCGCCGCGCGTCGCGATAGAAGCGGGTGAGCTGATCGGCGATGTCGTCGAAGGTCAGGGTATGAAGCGGCCAGCGCTCGACCACGATGGCCGCTTGGTCAAGCGCGCTGCCGAGGCGCAGCCGCATGTCGGCGTTGAGCGTCGTCTCCGCCGCCTCTCTGATCCCGTCGATGCGTTGACGCAGCCCGGCGACCGAGCGCGCGGATAAAGCAAGGCCGTGCTTTTCGAGATCGGCAAGCGCGTCGAGTGCCGATTGTGCGTTGCGCGCGCCGGTCAGCGCATGGGCAAGGTCGCGCGCCTCGTCGCGCAGCCGCCGCGCCTCCTCCCCGAGGAACGGTTCGACCAAGCGCAGCAGCGCGCGCCAGCGCTTCATCGCGCGGCGGAAGTCGTGGACCGCGTCGGCGTCGGACTTCGTCGAATCTTCGATCGCCGCGCGTGCCTCGGCGAGGATGTCGCGCGCCACGCCGCGCAGCGCCTCCCCCACCGCCACGCTCGGCCGCAAGGCGGGTTTCTCCTGCATCGGAAAACTATAGGACATTATCGTGCCTGAAGGCGACATCGTGGCTCATGGGGGAGGAAAGCGATGCGCGCGGGCTTTTCAAGCCATACCGCGATTGCTACATAAGCCGCCGCGGGGTAATCCCGCGCTTCCCGTTTTCGGATGGTTTTGACGCGGGGTGGAGCAGCCCGGTAGCTCGTCAGGCTCATAACCTGAAGGTCGTAGGTTCAAATCCTACCCCCGCAACCATCTCAAAAGCCCGCGACGTCAATGCGTTAGCGGGCTTTTTCTTGCGCCAAATTGCCCAGTGTGCCCCGCCATGGGGTAATTCCGCCAAGTGCTATTAGAATCAAGGTTTTCTCACCCCGTATCATCGTGTAGTGGCGCGTCCATGTCA
>VAZL01000263.1 GCA_005883445.1 Alphaproteobacteria bacterium
TGCTCGCCCTTCATCCTTCCGTGCCGGCCAACACGGTGTCGGAATTGGTCAGACTGGCGAAGTCGCGGCCGGGTGCGCTGAGCTATGGGTCAGCCGGCGTCGGGACGCTTCCACATCTCGAGGGCGAATTCCTGAAAACGGCTGCCGGGATCGATATGGTCCATGTTCCCTATCGCGGCGGCGGTCAGGCACTGACGGGCCTCTTGGGTGGCGAGGTTCAAGTCCTTTTTCCACACTGGTCCAGATCCTCCCGCATGTTCGTGACGGCCGGCTCAAAGCCTTGGCCGTCACCGGCGAAAGGCGCAGCCCACTGGCGGCGGATGTTCCCACCATGGTGGAGAGCGGATTCGATCAGTTGATCACAACCTCGGTCAATGTGATCGTCGCGCCACCTGGGACGCCATTGGCGATCAGGCGGCAGATCAACCACGCAGCTGCCGCGGCGCTCGCCTCAACCGAGGTCCAGCAAGCCTTTGCGAGATTGGGCTACGAAGCGTCGGATCTCGATTGATTGACGCTGCAATCGATTCGGTCTCACGCAGCATAGGCGGTGGGAACAAAAGGCTCTTTGTCCCATCCACCAATGGGATCGTAACCCCAGACCCAATCGGAGTTGCCGTGGACGCTGCCTTTACCGGCGGCGATCGACCCTTTCTGCGCCGCGCTATCGCGCATGTGCTTGAAGCGAGCATTGGACAAGGAGAGCCGCTGCACCCCATGCACGCGCGGGATGCGGATGCGGCGGAAGTTGGTAAAGGCCTCGACCGGATCGCGGCAAGCCTCGAGCCAGCGCGCGAGGATGTAGGCGTCCTCGAAAGCCTGGCAGGCGCCTTGCCCGGCATTGGGCAGCATGGCATGCGCCGCGTCGCCGATGAGCTCAATGCGACCGCGGCCCCAATTCTGCGTGAGCGGCCGCGTGAACAGGCCCCATTTTGAGCACTCGGTCACGAGGCTCAAGAGCTTCTCGAGGCGCGGCTCGGGGTTGGGAAAGCTCAACCGCATCTCGTCGGGATCGCCGCGGATCGACCAGCCTTCCTCCACCCATTTGTCCGTGTCCTCTTGGGTGACGATGTTCAGGAGCTTTTTGCCGCGGATGTAATAGGCGAGGAGATGGCAACCCGGCCCGACCCATTGGACATGGCCCGTCGGCGCGAGCACCTCCTCTGGCACATCGTCGCCGTTCAGGAGCGCACGCCATACCATCTGACCAGTATAGGCGGGGTTGTCGTCGCCATAGAGCGCCCGGCGGATGACCGAGCGCACGCCATCGGCGCCGATCACGATCTCCGCCTCGACTTGAGCGCCATTGGCGAAAGCGAGAATGATACGGTCCCTTCGCTCCTCCAGCCCTGTCAGGCGATGTCCCGGATGAATGGCGCTGTGATCGAGCCCGCTTGCGAACGCGTCCAAGAGGTCGGCGCGGTGAAAGGTGTAATAGGGAGCGCCGTACCGCGCTGCAGCCTTGTGCCGATCGTTGAATTCGAGGAACTCGCCGGTTTGCATGTTGCGCGTGTAGATTCCGGGCGATGAGGTCGCGACAGCGGCCACCTTGTCGCCCAGGTCGATCGCTTGCAGCGCTTTAAAGGCCTGCGGACTTACGTTGACCGCGGCACCGATCTCGCCCAAGGCGGGAGCGGCCTCGAAAACCTCCGCCTGCATCCCGAAGGTCCTCAGCGCATGCGCGGCCGCGAGCCCGGCGAGCCCGCCGCCGACAATCGCTATCGTACAGCTTGACGACATTTCCTCCCTCCGGACGCTCGCCGGGACCAATCCCTCCTACGACCGTTCGAGTATAGCAGAACCCTGCTCATCGGGTCGCTCAGTTGCCCGTCTTCATCCGTTCGTCCCTGCGAAAGCGGGGACCCAGCAGCCTTTGGAGCATGCTAGCGATGGGCTTGCTCCTCCGTCCGCGTTGCGTCCATCATCAGCGCGGACAGCCGGAGGTCGAAAGAGAATATTTAATGATGGACCTCCTTCACGCGAAGTGGTGGCTGATTGCTTTGCAAACGATCGTCGCCATCGCCGCACCGGCGCATGCGCAGACATTTCCGGGCAAGACGATCCGAATTATCGTGCCCTATCCGCCCGGCGGCAGCATCGATCTGACCGCGCGCGTGATCGCAAAGAGCCTGCAGGACAGCGTTGGACAGAGTGTCGTCGTGGAAAACAAACCGGGCGGGAATGCCGCCATCGGCATCGAAGCCCTGCTGCGGAGCGACCCGGATGGCCACACGCTTGCCATCCTCTCGGACAGCCCGGTCACGATCAACGTCCATCTGGCGCGGCTCAACTACGATCCGCTCACCGACCTGGTGCCGATTTCCAGGGCGGTGAGCAGCCCAATCATCCTGGCCGCCAATGCCAAGGCGGGCATCGCATCGATTGCCGATCTTGTCGCGGCCGCGAAGACCAAGCCCTTGAGCTATGCCGTTGCAGCTCGCGGTTCGGTGTCGCATCTTGCGGCTGAATTGCTCCAGCGTGAGCTCGGAATCACGATGCAAGCCGTGCCCTATCGCGGCGGCGCANATCCTGCCGATGATCAGTGGCGGCCAGGTCATCCCCTTGGGCGTGGCCGAGCCTGCGCGCTCACGGTCCATGCCGGATATTCCGACGCTGCGTGAGGCCGGTGTTCCCAACTTCAGCGTCCCCTCGTGGCTCGCGCTGTTCGCGCCGCGCGGCACACCGGACGACCGTGTCGCCGGGCTCAATGCCGAGATCGCCAAGATCGCGGCGATGCCGGAAGCGCAAAAGGTCCTGTTGGCCGCGGGCCTCGAGCCCGCCCCCAACAGTCCGAGTGAGATGCGCCGCATCATCGAAGCGGACCACAAGCGATGGGGCCAATTGATACAGGCGAGGGGCCTCAGGGCCGAGTAATCCTTAATTTTTCGAAGCCAGACTTTTCGAAGCGAGGAGTCGACATCCGCATGTGGCGCGCGCGAAACGGTTTCACGCTGTTGTCTCTGATCATCGCCCTGTGTAGCTCAGCGGCGGCGCAGCCGGGCGTCGCGCCGGAGCATCGACCGGCGCAAGGCGATTCCGACGAGCAGCGCATTGTCGATCTGGTCGTCGCGAGCCGGATTCTCGTCCAAGAGGGCGTGCTGGACAGCTTTGGACATGTGACCGTTCGCTCGCTGAAAAACCCGAACCGCTATTTCATGCCGCGGGCTATGCCGCCTGCGCTCGTGACCGCAAACGAGCCGCGGACGAACGGCGAGCAATTCATTCACGGAGAAATCTATCGAGTTCGCCCCGACGTTCAGGCTATCGTGCATAGCCACGCACCGGCCGTGATTCCGTTCAGCATTTCGCCCGATCGTCCGCTGCGCCCGGTGTTGCATATGGCCGGATTTCTTCCGGGGCGCGTCTCGGTGTTCGATCACCGTGATGTTGCAAAGGACGATCCAAGCCTGCGCGGCAAGCTGATGGTCAACAATGCCAAGCTCGGCGCTGCGCTGGCGAAGACATTGGGAAACGATTCCGTCGTCCTTATCCGCGGACACGGCAATGCCGTGGTTGGAGCCTCTGTGCCATGGGCGGTGTTGCGGGCGGTCTATACGCAGCTCAACGCACGGGTGCAGATGGAAGCGATCGCGCTTGGCGGTCAGGTGATCTATCTCAATGAAGACGAGCTCAAAATGCATCCGGTCGAGGTCTTCGACGTGGACCGACCCTGGCAGAACCTGAAAAGCCGGCTTCCTAAAAATTTCTGACCCGCAGGAGATATCCCATGCCGCGTATCGCAATCATCGACCGTGCCGACATGAACGCCGAGCAGGCGCGCGTCTACGACGTCGCCAAGCAGACGACCGGCATCGTGGGCGGGCCGTACCACGCCTACATCCGGCTGCCGAAGGTGTTCGAGGCTTGCCAGCACATGCGCGCCACGCTGGCGGCCGGGCCGCTCAGTCGCCGCGAGCAGCAGATCGTCAACCTCGCCGTCGCCCGGCATTGGAACGCGCGCTATCCCTGGTACGCCCAGGCGCGCAATTCGCTCGCCGTCGGCATCGAGCAGGCGGTGATCGACGCGATCAACGCGCGCAAGACCCCGAGCCTGGCGGACGCGCGCGAGCGCACCTGCTTTGCCGTGGCGAAGGAGATCCTCGCCGACAAGGGCTTGAGCGACGACAGCTATGCCGCCGCGGAAAAGACCATGGGGCTCGAAAGCCTGGTCGCGCTGGTCGCAACGGTCGGCAGCTTTTCGATGACGTGTCTCACCGCTGCCACGTTCCAGATCGATCCGCCGGCCGCCAACCCGACGCCGCTGGCGGAATGAGGGTCATGGGATGGGTTGAGCCGCCCCAAATGGGAGAGGAAGCAGGTCGAGCCTGCTGCCCCGGCGAACTCAGATCAGGCGCATCGAGACTTCGACATCGCCGCCGAACGGTGTGCCGCAGGACAGTTCAAAGGCCGCTCTGGGCGTGATTCACGATGCGGTCCGCATAGGTCTGCACAACCGACGACAGCTACGCCGCGGCGGAAAACATCATGGGGCTCGAGAGCGGGCGGCTCGCAATGCCTGCGAACGTGCTAAGCTCGCAGTTTGCAAAGCCCGTGAGGACGTGGTTCGTGGCTACCGCCAAGCTCAAGCAGCCGATCCGTACTGCGATCATCGAGGACGACCCGGCCTTACGAAAGATGATTGTTTCGCTCTTGCAGGCGGACCCGGACTATGCCGTCGTGGCGGAGTTCGCCGAAGGAGGGGCGGCGATTGCCGCAATCCCGCAGATGGCGCTCGACATCGCGCTGGTCGATATCGGCCTGCCCGACATATCGGGAATCGAGGTCATCCGAGAGTTGAAGGCGCTCTGTCCCGCGTGCAACGTTCTGGTCGTCACCACGTTCGGCGACGAGAAGACGGTCACCTCCGCCCTCGAAGCCGGCGCCGACGGCTATCTGCTGAAAGGAATCGCACTGGAAGAACTCAAGCGCGACCTCCACGCATTGCAGGACGGCGGTTCGCCACTCTCGCCCATGATCGCGCGCAAGCTTTTGAACCGGCTGCAAACCAAAGCCGTGGTCGACAAATCCGATGCCGGCGGCGAAACGAGTTTGACCCCGCGCGAGCACGAAATCCTGGAAATGATCGCGAAGGGATTTTCGTACGCCGAAACGTCGAAGATTTGCAGCATCAGCGCCGCGACGGTGCACAGCCACCTCAAACGCATTTACCGCAAGCTCGAGGTGCATTCCAAGACCGAAGCGGTCTACGAAGCGCGGCGGCGCAGCCTCATCCATTAGCGCGCATCTCGGTTCGCTCGAATCCGGATGCGTGCCGGCCTCATCGGAAAACCGGCTGCCGGCGTTCCGATCGAGTCCGAGTGCATGCATTCAACACGAGCTAGCCAAGCGGCGGCGCCTTCAGTTCGATGCGAACCGTGGTGCCGCGTCCCGGGGACGACTCGATGAAAATCTCGGCCCCGGTCGAAATGCTCGCCGTCCGCTTGCGCATGTTCGACAGGCCACGCCCGGCGCTTGTATCCGCGGGATCGAATCCGCATCCATCGTCGTTGACGGAGATAAAAATCGCCTGCGCCTGTTGGTCGTGGCTTGCCGTCACCGTCGCAGTCCTGGCCTTCGAATGATGCAGGACGTTGCTCAGCGCCTCCATCAGGATGAGTTTGATCGCCAGCACGTCGCGCGCCGTCAGTCCTGAAATCCTCGGAAGATCACCGGCCTGCCAGCGCAAATCGATTCCCGCCAATTCGATGCTGCGTCCCATCCGATGCCGGACGTTGCTCAACGACAGGTTGATGTCGTCGTCATCCGCTTCGGCGCTGTCGACCAGGAAGCGCAACTCCATCAGGATTTCGCCGATCCTGCGCTTGACGTCGGCCAGGTTGACGTTTTCGGTGGTGACGTATGCAAGCAGCGCGGCGAGGCTGGCACCGATGCTGTCGTGCATGTCGGCGGAGATCTTCTGCCGTTCCGCGACGGCGGAATTGACGATTTCGAGCTGGGCCTGCTGGCCGAGCTTCTCCAGCCTGTGGATGAAAACCGCCGCCGCGACCATCGCCGCGGTGAGTACGAACCAGCACAGGCCGAGCAGGTAGAACGATCCCAAATATTGCGCGCGGAGATAGTCGCTGTCGTACGCGACCGTCACGTAGAACGGCGTGGTTTTCGAAGCCACGAACGTGCCGATCCGCGTGACCCCATCAAACGCGCCGCTGCCGTAAAAGGAGCCTTTCTTTTCTCCCGCGATCACCCGGTCGTAGACGACCGGGATTTGGAGGACGGACGAGCCGTAGCTGATCTCGCCGTTCAAGGAGCGTACGCGTATGATGCCGTCCTTGCCGGTCAAGCTCGCCAGTCCGCGGTCGCTCAGCTTGAGTTTTTCATAGAGCCGGATGAAATGCGGCAACCGGTATGACAGCAGCACCACGCCATAGAGCGCGCCGGATTTGTCGCGCAGCGGGCGCGAGAATTGGATCGCCCATTCATTGCTGACCACGCCGCGTATCGGGCTGCTGATGTAAAGCTTGGATTCGCCCGGCGTGTCGGCATGGGAGCGAAAGATGTTTCTGTCCGTCAGCGATATCTTGGGCACGGGGTCGACCAGGGCGCTGGCGATCAAGGTGCCGCCGCGGTCGAGGACGGCGGGGCCGATCATCGAGGGCTGCAAGGCATATCTCGTCAGCAGCCGATGCAGCTCCGTTTCGTGCGTTTCCGACACGTCGTTTTCGGG
>VAZL01000408.1 GCA_005883445.1 Alphaproteobacteria bacterium
CGGCGCGCAGGCACCGGCGCCGAGCGATGCCGCCAAGGAGATGGTCGGCGCCTGGGAAATTTCCAACGCTGCGCGCGACAAGACCTGCCCGGTCACCTTCAAGCTCGATCCTGGCGCCGGCGGCTTCAAGCTCGAGCTCGATGAAGCCTGCGGCACCACGTTCCCGTCGTTCAAGGACGTCGGGGTCTGGAGCATGGGGCCGAACGATGAGGTGCGGCTGTTGAATTCCAAGGGCGTCGTCGTTCTCGATTTCATGGAAGTCGAATCCCACATGTACGAAGCCGAGCGCAAAGGGGAGGGACTCTTCTTCATGCGCACCCAAGCCGCCATCAAGGCGGCCACGGTCAGCCCCGAGCAGGTGTTCGGCGAATGGACCTTGTTCAAGGAATTCGAGAAGCCGCTCTGCAGCCTCACGCTGTCGAGTTCCTCGGCCGGCGGGGAAAATTACAAGATCACGGTCAAGCCCGGCTGCGACGCCTCGGTCGCCGACATCGGGCTTTTGACCTGGCGGCTCGACAGCGACGGGCTGCTGCTCAGCGGCCGCGGCGGCAGCTGGCGCTTTTCCGAAAGCGATGCCACGACCTGGGAACGAATTCCCGCCACTTCCGATCCGCTCGTGCTGATGCGGCAGTAAGCTATCCTCTGCTCAGGACGCTCCCCAACCAGCGCGGGTCGAGGCGATCGAGGTCTTTCGCCACGCTGATGATGTCGGCGCAGACCCTCTCGGATACGCGTTTCGCCAATTCCCGCGTGAAGCGCACTTCATGCTCTTGCGCCGTGAACGGCCGGGAGGCGCTGCCCTTCGGCGCCGGTACGAAGATCGAGAGCTTGCGGCCATCGCGCAATTCGACGCTCACCCGAGCGGCGGTGGAGCGCTCATTGCTCGCCGCCTCGACCTCGTCGTCGAGATCGATTGTGGTGCGTTCCTCGAGCTCGAACAGGCTGCGGTCGGCAAGCGCCGCCTCATAGTCGGCAACTGCGACGGCGGGAACGAGATCCGCCGCCGTCGGGATTTTGGCGGCGAGCGCAACGCTGAACGGCAGGCACATCTGCGCCGCTTGCAGGTCCACGGGATGCACGTTGGTGAGGCGGCCCGCGATGACCCGCGGGATGCCCAGGCGGATGGTTTTGATGTCGTCGGCGGTAAAGCCGTGCTGCTGCCGTAGCGCCAACATGCCATCGATTGCGGCCGCCACCCGCGCTGCGGCAGCATGCGATTTCACCAGCACATCCATGAGATGGAAGCGCTCGCCGAGCCCGCTTTCAATGATCGCAGGATCCCATGCATCGGCATAGGCGCGGGCAAAGCCTCCGCTTCCTTCGATGATGTCGACGGGTCCGCTGAACCCCGCTTGGGCCAGAAGGGCGGCCGCGACACCGCTCTGGGCCGCGTGCGCAGCCTGAATGCGTTTTCCGGAGGAGCCGGAATAGTAGAACTGTGCGACGCCGCTGGGGTAGCTGCCCGCCAGGCCGATGGCTTCTTGGATTCTCCGGCTGGCATCGCGGCCGCGGAAGATGAGCCGCGCCGCAGCCGCAGCCGTCCCGAACACGTCACAGGTTCCGGTGCTCTGGAAACCGCGCCGGAAATGGCCGGGCTGCAGCGAGAGGCCGATGCGGATGATAGTCTCGTAACCCGCCACGACCGCGGCCAGCACCTGCGGTCCGGATTGACCGACGTGCTCGGCCGTCGCGAGCGCGGCCGACCACACCGCTACGCCCGGATGCAGCATCGCCCCGACATGGGTGTCGTCGGCATCGAAGCTCGAGCCGAACGTGACGTTCATGAAGGTTGCGTGTTGCGGATTGAGCGTGCTCGCCGAGAACAGGACGTGTGAGGCGCCTTCCTTGCCGACCAGGCCGATGTACTTGCGCGCCCAGTCGCTCCAGGGCAGCCGCGCCCCGATCGAGCAGACGCGAAGGTAATCGAGCAAGAGCCAACCGAGCTTCTGCCGTACCTCGGGCGGCAGCGCTGCGGGGTCGAGATCGGCCGCGAACGAAGCAAGCGCTTTGGTCGGCTGATGGGCTGCCATGACGGTCATCCCCGGACGCGAAAACTGTCACCCAAGCGAGGTCGCTAAGCCGCAATTGCGCATCACTTGGCCGACATGAGCAGATCCGCCATCTTGCCGTACTTGGCGTAATCATTCGCGATGACCTCGCGAAAATCCTCAGGTCTGCTGGCGACGATCTCCGAGCCATCGCGCAGCAGAATATCCCTCACCGCTGCGTCCTGCAGGGCGTACTTCACCGCCTCCCAAACAATCTCGACCACCGGCGTCGAAGCCGGAGCGAGGAGCCCGATCCAGGAGGTTGCCTCGTAGCCGGGCAAGCCGGACTCCGCGACCGTCGGCACGTCGGGTAAAGCCGGCGAACGCTCCTTGCCGCCGACCGCGAGCGCCCTAACCGCGCCGCTGCGAATATGCGGAATCAATCCGGCCATGAAGCCCCACATGGCGCCGACCTGGTTGCCGACGACCGCCTGGATGGCGCCGCCGGTGCCGGGAAACGGCACGTGCACGATGTCGACGCCCGCCATGCGGTTGAAGATCTCGCCGGCGAGATGGTTCGGGCCGCCGACCCCGGAGGAGGCAAAGAACAGTTGGCCGGGCTTGCCTCGCGCCAGCGCAATGTAGTCGTTGAGCGTGTTTGCCGGCACGGAGGGGTGAACGACAAGGATCACGGTATTGCGCGTCAGCAGCGAGATCGGTGCAAAGTCCTTGAGCGGTTCATAATTCAACGGCACGCCGATATGGGGTGCGATGACGAGCGAGGATTCGGTGGTCATCAGCAGGACGTGACCGTCGGGGTCGGATTTTGCCACCACCGCGGTCCCGATTCGTCCCGCAGCGCCGGCGCGGTTCTCGACCACGAAGGGCTGGCCGAGGGCCTGCTGGAGGTGCGGTGACAGCAGGCGCGCGATCAGGTCGGCGCCGCCGCCCGGCAGGAACGGAACCACGATCCGGACCGGTCGGTCCGGATAGGTGGCGCGCGCGGTAGCGATGGGCAACATCGCCCCGACGCCCGCCAGGCCGCTGCAGAAGCGGCCGACAAAAGCGCGGCGCGTGATGAACCGCAGCGCATGCTGCGCGCACACCTCGGGCTCGACCGCCGCGATGTGAAAACTGTCGCCGGGAAGCACGATCACGCGCGCGCTGGGAATGCGCGCGGCATAGCGTTCGACCGCCTCGACCGACTGCAGGCCGCTTTCTTTCGTGGTTACGATCAGCGTCGGCGCGGTAATGCGCGATAGCTTGTCCTCGAGCTCCATGTCGATGCGCGCGGAGGAGGCGCCCCACGCAGCGCGCGGGTTGGCCTTTCCCATCAGTTCCTCGGTCCACCATCGGATCTGTGCTGCGGATGCGGAGCTGCCGAGCCGCGCGCGCATGGTCTCCGCGGCCCACTGCCGGACGCCTTTGGTGCGGATGCTGTCCGCGTTGGCGCTGCCGCTGCCGCGCACGGGCGATCCGAACAGGCAAAGCGAGTTGACTCGATGCGGGTACTCGCTCGCGAGCTGCATGCAAACGCCGTATTTGGCCCCGATCAGATGACAGGTTTGAATCTTCAACACATCCAAGAAGCGAGCGACGTCGGCGGCGAGTTCGCCGGCGCTCCAGCCGTATCCGGGCGGCTCAGTCGAGGCGCCGAAGCCCGGCAGGTCGAGACGAACGACACGGTACTCGTCCGCCAAATGAGTCACCCACGAGACCCAGGCGCGCGAGGATTCGGAGTTGCCATGCACCATCACGACGGTCTCGGGAACGCTCCACGGTTTGCCGAACCAATCGTCCTCATAAGCGATCCATACGCCTGGCCTGATCTCTACTTTGTGCATGGCGTCGTGCCTATCTGCGGCCCTGCGCTTTGGGCGTGAACAGGTCGAGGTCGATCGCCATTCCCATGGCGAGATAGCCCGCGCGGTTGGGGTGGAGCTTGTCGCCCGCCCCGCCGGTCGTGCTTTCGGGCACGAACTGCGCCTTGAGGCCGCCGGTCTGCGGATCGAGCGTTGCCTTGTCGAAGTCGATCACGCCGTCGAATAAGCCCGACGTGCGGATGAATTCGTTGAGCGCCTTGCGTTTGTCATCCTGCTCGGGGGAGCCGTGCGCCGCATTCGAGGAGCCGAGCGCGCTGACCACCGTGGCGCCGATCACGCGCATCTGCGGTTGCCGCGCGCGGATGCGTCCGACGACCTCCTTCATGCCGTTCTGCGCCGTCTCCACCGACGCGTTGCCGTTGCGGCTGAAATCGTTGATTCCTTCGAGCCAGATCATGGCGGTCACGCCGGAGAGCTCGAGCACGTCGCGCTCGATGCGTTGCATCGCCGACGGCCCGCCCGGGAACGGTTTCTGTGGGCTGTATTCCGCCGGCCCTGCGATCTGATTGCCGCCGATGCCGGCATTGACCACCGCGATGCGGTTGCCGTGCGCGGCATGCAGCCGCCGCGACAGCACGTCCGGCCAACGGTCGTCGCCGTTCATGGTCGACGCCGTTCCGTCGGTGATCGAATCGCCAAAAGCCACGATCGCGAAGCTGTTCGCCGGCGCCATCATCTCGACGGCATCGACGAAGAACCACGACGCCGTGCTGTAGGGAAATGCCGCTTCGTCTTCCGACTTGCCTTTCGATCCCGCGCCCGGCGCGGTGACGTAGGACGTGGTGAGTGCTTTCGCATGCCACGTCATCGGGCCGCTCTCGCCCGCAACGTGGAAGCTGATGGCAAGCTTGCGTCCGGCAAGCTCG